>LKUD01000109.1 GCA_001412355.1 Methanoculleus sp. SDB | reverse complement strand
AAAAATCCTGAATTATTCTTTTTTCCGGGAGAGCGCGAGGATCCGAACTGCGAGGTATGCCGCATTCGCACCATTGCCGATACCGACACAGGCAACCGGAACACCAGCCGGCATCTGCGCAATGGAGAGCAGTGCATCGATCCCCAGGAGCGTGCCCGCGACCGGAACGCCGATCACCGGTTTGTCGGTGCGGGCTGCAACCACGCCCGGCAGTGCGGCCGAGAGGCCCGCAATGGTAATGAAAAGACTGCAGTCCGCGTGTCGCACATAGTCGTCAAGCCGGCCGGGATCACGGTGTGCGGAGAGAACGACAAAATCGTAGCTGATGCCGTTCTCCTCAAGCACGGAGAACGCTTTTTCCGCCACCGGCCGGTCCGAGTCCGAGCCGGCAATAATCGCAACGTCTGCCATGGTATGCCATCCACTTATATGCTGCTCAATGAATATAGTATGGGCTGATTTCGGATGGAAAATGAACCACTTCTGATGCTTCCCGGTCCGGTTCCCGTGCCGGAACGGGTTCGTGCCGCGATGATCCGGCAGGCAATCAATCACCGCGGTGCCGAATTCGGTGGTATATACGCAGACTGTGTCCGTGTCCTGAAAGGGCTCTTCGGGACGGAGAATGACCTCTTCGTCCTCTCCGGCTCGGGGACGGCGGCAATGGAAGCGGCGGTTGCCAACTTCTGCAAGGGTCGGACCGTGGCGACCCTGGTCAACGGCAAATTCGGCGAGCGGCTGCACACGATCGCGGAGCGGTACGGCATCGCAGTTCCGGTTGCCTCGGACTGGGGAACGCCGCTTGACCTTGAAGCGCTTGAATACGCACTCGAAGAGGGTGCGGAGGCGGTAACGCTCGTGCACAACGAAACATCTGCGGGCATAAAAAACCCTGCCCCGGAAATCGGGGCTCTCGCCCGGAAACACGACGCGCTGTTTATCATGGACGCTGTCACCTCGATAGGCGGAGACAGGGTCGAAGCGGACCGCTGGGGTGCCGACATCGTGCTGACGGGTTCGCAGAAGTGCCTTGCCGCTCCCGCCGGCCTCTCCGCGATATCCGTGAGTCCCCGGGCGTGGGAGATGCTGGCGGCGGACCGCCCGTATTACCTTGATCTTGCGGCGTACCGAAAAAGTGCATCAAAAACTCCCATGGAAACCCCGTATACACCGGCCGTCCCCCTCTTCTTCGCGCTCCGTGAAGCGTGCGCCGTCATCGAGGAGGAAGGGCTTGAGGTGCGTATCGCCCGTCACCGCAGAATGGCGGAAGCGGTCCGGAGTGCGGTGCGGGCCTGGGATCTGGAGCTGTTCCCGACACTGGACGGCATTCATGCCTATTCGAACACCGTTACGGCGATCCGTATCCCCCGGGGCATCTCCGATGCCGATCTCAGGAGCACGGTGAAGGAAACCGGGATCGTCATTGCCGGCGGCCAGGATCACCTGAAAGGCCGGATTTTCCGTATCGGTACGATGGGAGCTGTGGGTGCGCCCGAGATCCTCGCGACGCTCGCCGCTGTCGAGCGGGCCTTCCTCCGCCTCGGGTACATGCCTGAAGGAGACGGCGTGCAGGCGGCGGCCGGGGTGCTGGGATGAAGATAGGCGTTGCGGACACCACCTTTTCCCGCGTGAATATGGGTGCGGTTGCCGTTGACGAGCTCAAAAGGCATGCGAGCATCGCCATCGAGCGATCCACGGTACCCGGAATAAAAGATCTCCCGGTCGCCTGTAAAAAGCTCTTGGAGGAGCGGCGGTGCGATCTGGTGATGGCGCTCGGGATGCCGGGCGGCAAGGAAAAAGACCGGCTCTGTGCTCACGAGGCATCGCAGGGGCTAATCCTGTGCCAGCTCATGACGAACCGGCACATCATCGAGGTGTTCGTACACGAGGACGAAGCAGCGGACGACGCCGAGCTTGCCTGGCTCGCAGAACAGCGCACACGCGAACACGCGGTGAATGCCGTAAAACTCCTCACGCGCCCGGGAGACCTTATAAAAGATGCCGGGACCGGCCAGCGGCAGGGATTTCCCGATGCAGGTCCCGCCCGGCGCTGAGACGATTGGCAGGTATTATACGCACACACTTGAAAACTGGATAAGGGAGAGAAATGTCATGGCAATACAGCTTGGATTTGTAGTCTCGGAATTCAACCGGGACCTGACCTATATGATGGAAATTGAGGGCGAAGAGCACGCAAAGTTCCTTGGTGCCGAGGTAGCTGAACGCCTGTACGTCCCGGGTGCGTACGACATGCCGCTGGCAATAAAAAAGCTCCTAAAAGACGGTAAAGTCGACGCAGTCGTGACAATCGGCTGCGTGATCGAGGGAGCGACCCAGCATGATGAGATCGTCGTGCAGCATGCGGCGCGGAAGATTATCGATCTCTCGCTTGAGTACGACAAACCGGTTGCACTCGGGATATCCGGCCCCGGTATGACCCGCCTGGAAGCGTCCGAACGCATCGATTATGCCCGGCGTGCCGTTGAATCGGCTGTAAAAATGGTTCAGAGATTACAATGAGGCCACTGTCCGGAAAGATCGCGGATATCGTACCGTCGGCGACGATTGAGATCTCGGACACGGCAAAACGCATGAAGCGGGAGGGAACCGACGTGATCTCCCTCTCGATTGGCGAGCCTGATTTTGCAACTCCGGCGCATATAACTGCAGCCTGCATCGACGCACTTCGCCGGGGAGAAACACATTATACCGCGAGTGCCGGGATTCCGGAGCTTCTTTCGGCCATTGCTGAAAAAATCACACGGGAAAACGGTTTCCCCGCCTCACCGAACGAAGTTATCGTCTCCTGCGGGGCAAAAAACGCGATATATGAGGCGATGGAGGCGGTGCTCAATCCGGGAGACGAAGTCATCCTCCTCGATCCCACCTGGGTATCGTATCAGCCCTGCGTCCGGATCGCGGGGGGGGAGGCAATCCATCACCCCCTCAATGCCACGACCTTCCAGATCGACGACTCGCTCCTTGAGCGCATCACGCCGGACACCCGGATGATTGTCGTCAACTCGCCGTCAAATCCTTCCGGCGCAGTACTTGACACCGCGTCGATGCGGCTCGTCGCTGATATCTGCATCGATCATGATCTGGTTGCCATATCGGACGAAATCTACGAAAAACTCGTCTACGATGCCTCTCACCTGTCGCTTGCTGCATTCGACGGCATGCAGGAGAGAACCATTACGATCAACGGATTTTCCAAGGCATATGCGATGACGGGGTGGCGTATCGGTTATGCCGTCGCTCCCGACGCAATCATCCGCCAGATGGTGAAGGTGCAGCAGCACACGATCAGCCATCCGACAACATTTGCGATGTGGGGGGCGGTGGCCGCACTGGAGGGTGATCAGGCATGTGTCGAAGAGATGCGGCAGTCATTCGATGAGCGCCGCAGGTTTATCCTGGGTGAACTTTCCCGGACAGGTTTTCAGGTGGCTCCTGCCGACGGTGCTTTTTACGCATTCGTGAAAGTGTCGGGTGATGACATGGATGTCGCGAGGGACTGGCTTCATAACGGGCTGGTGGCGGTCACTCCCGGCTCCGCATTCCGTGCCCCCGGCTGGCTCCGCATCTCGTACGCGGCGGACCTTGAAACCCTCCGCGAGGCGATGGTGCGTATTAACACCCGGATCGCCCACTGATCCGCTCCGGTTCGCGATTCATATGAGGAGTTCTCAGCCCGATGCCTGTGCGTGCGCACCGCCGGTTCCCTGGATTGTGCGGTTTTCCGGAACTGCCGCTCTTTTTCACGTCCCCTGTTGCATCCGGGAAGACTCTCGCCGATATGGACTACAGCGTACTCGTGGTGCATTTCTATCATCAGGGGTATGCATGGACCGACAGGGTGTCTCCGGGCACACTCCCATCGGGCAGATGGCAATCCTGAATGATCATACCAGAAATTCCCTCAGCATTATCGTCGGGCTCGTGGATTTGCAGGGTGGGGGGATCAGGGGGAGAGTGCTGGAGGGGCCGCAGAGATTGACGGCATCATCAATATGTTCGATATGAACTGGCTCGAATCGGAAAAGATCCGGAAATTCCTTAAAAAACAGCATCCTGGAAATGAATGACGTCCGAATCGGGCTCTATAGGATTTCCGACCTCTCTCTCTTCCTCCGGGATATCCCGAAAACCTTTTTGGCTTCGCGGCGGGAGTATACATTATCGATGGATATCGCAGATCTTATGAAGACATTCTCCAGCAGCAGGCGGATGGAAGTACTTGAATCGCTCCTCAAAGGGGAGACCCGTGATGAAATAAAGGAGAGGGTGCCGACATCCACATTTGCGTTTACGATCGACTATCTCAAAAAGGAGGGGCTTGCCGACGTCGTCGCAGGTGATGTCGTCGTCACCGACCGGGGGCGTGCCTATTTGCTTATCTTTGACCAGTTCCGCAAGTCCATCCTGACCCTCGAAACCCTGTATGCAACGTTCATCGACCATACGATTTATTTTCCCGATGAATTTTTGCCCCGCCTGTATGAGATCGCCGACTCTGAGATTGTCATGTCCGAACCCTCGAACGTCCTCAAGCCGCACCGCGTTTTTTTTGAAAACATCAGCAGGTCACGGGAGATCATGGGCGTGGCACCCCTGCTGTTTCCCGATTACCCTGAATTTTTCTCGGCAATGACGGCCAAGATCGACAGGATATCACTCGTCGTCACCCCGGAGATCCATGATATCATCACCGGGTACCCGGCAACCAAAAACGAGTCGGTGGAGATCCGTGTGATCGACGAGAGTCCGAAGATTGCCTTTACGGTCACGGACTGCTTCCTGTCAATCGGATTCTTTTACCGGTCGGGTAACTATGATTTTACCCGCGATCTCGTCTCCACCTCCCCCGAAGCCATTCGTTTTGGCAGGGATTTGTTTGACTACTATGTCAATAGAGCCCGCAGAATGGAGTAGCCTCCATAGATCATCCACTCTCCGTCGACAAGCGTATTTCTCCACGCGGCATATCCCGTCGTATAGATGAGGATATACCCGCAGGTATGCAGGGCGCTTGCAAGCAGAATATCCGCACCGGTATACAGTCCCGAGTACCAGGCAGCGAGCATGGCACCATGGACTAACAATGTCATGCCAAGGAGCAGTGCACGGAGGCGGCCGACAGAGAGCACGGTGGGTAGCGTCCGGATCCCTGCCGCCCTGTCGGCAATGATGTCCCGCACGTCATACACTGCGGTATTGACAAAGCTTTTTACAAAGAAAAACGCGTATACCAGCAAAGCGGCAGGATCAAACCTTCCTATGAGCACGACGAGCAGGACGGACCATGTCAGCCCGACAACGGCATTTTTTACACCTGCTCCTCCTTTGAGGCGGAAACCGGCGATACCTTTGCTGTAAGCATAGGCGATCAGAAACGGGGACAGGAGCGCCGGTGACGGCCACAGGACAAAGCAGAGAACAAAGCTGATCAGTGCAAAGGCGATAAGCATTTTTCTCACCTCACCGCTTCTCTGTTCGTCTTCGCTGTTCGGAACCGCGCGATCAAAAGCATAAGCCGAAAACGTAATCAGCCCGCCCACCGCCACTGCGGCGAAGGATACGGGCATGCCGAGGAATAGTACGGCAAAATACACTTTCAGGGATCCTGAAAGCGAGACGATGAGAATTGATGTGATCAGGGCGAGGGATCGGGTGAATTCGGGAGCGAAAGAGACCGCATGCGGAAAGCTGAATCGCTGTGATTGATGTACACCGGGCATACGGTACCCTTAATAAATCTGGGAAATATTCCATTCGCAACAGGCAACTCCAATGGTACTGGAAATTTCTCATGGTACTGGAAATTTCCAATGAGTTTGGATTTTTCCAAAGGTGCTGAAATTACCTGATATTTTTAAAAGAAAGCGATATATATCGTTCTTTCCAATAGAGTAATGGATACGGGATCGCCATTGGTGCAACGACTATGGATTACAACCAGACACGAGTACGCACATCCCGTGAGAGCGATCACTCAAAAAATAACGTCTGGGTCTCACCGGCAGCAGCGTTCATAAGCGACGATCAGGGGGACGCATCGGACGAAATTTTTTTTCAGTTCGCGGAAAAATCACGGGACGGAATTGTATTCATCGACCGGGAGGGCAGGGTCTCATGGCTTAATGAGCGGATTGAAGACCTCTTCGGTATTCAGCGGGAGCGCGTCGTCAGCACAAATGCAATAATTTTTCTGAACCGTTACATCGTACCTCGCATTGCGGGTTGGAAGCATTTTGCTGATTGCGTGCATGAAGCCTATGCGAAAGGCCGCGATGTAAAAAACGAGAAGTTATCTCTGGTTGCCAATACGGACACCGTCCGCAGTATTGCCTTCGGAAGTTTCCTCATCCATGACGGCTCGTACAGGGGGTGGCGTATCGATCTCTACCGGCCGCTGGATGAGGCGGGGAAGAAGCCGGTTTCCGGCCCGGATATTCAGGAAGAGGGAGGTGCGGTCACTCCTTCGGTTCCGGAGGGATCGGGCGGATCAGAAAAAGAGGGGGGTATGCGGAACCGGGATACACCGCCTGCCACTACCGGTTCCGTCGGTATGCCGGATTTCATTCTCCGGTGCGACGGGAATCTGGATGTCATGTTCGCGAGCCGGGGGGTCCTGGCTCTGCTTGGGTATGATTCGGCTTATCTCCAATCGCGACGTCTCTCCGACGTGCTGACGCCCGACGCGTTCAGGCGCACGAGCCGGGCGTACAGGAACCTGATCGGGGGCCGGGAAACGGATACGGAACGCCTGCTCACATGGGAGTGTCGTCGTCACGATGGCGGCACCGTGCGGGTGGATGTCGGCCTCACGGCAGTCTGGTCCTGCAGCGGGGCAGACGGTCTCATGGTGAGGGCATCACCCGGCGGGATGAGGGAGGAGGCCGCCATGGCCCGGGCATGGAATCAGATCGAGAATAATATGGAGCAGTTTGCGATGCTCAATGATCGGATCAGAAATCCGCTGCAGGCAATCGTCGGCCTTGCCGACCTCTCAGGGGGAGAGCTTGCAGACCGGATTATCGAGCAGGCACGCCGGATTGATGAGATCGTCCGCGAGCTGGATCGCAGCTGGATGGTCACACTCGATGTCAGGGAATCACTGCGCACCCGGGTGGAGGAGGGATTACCGTATGCAGACGATACCAGCAGAGCAGACAGTGCACCGGAGATCGATTCTCTTCGCGTGCATCTATAATTCCGTGCGTTCGCAGATGGCCGAGGGGATAATACGTGCGCGCCACAGCGACCGTTATGATGCCTACAGTGCCGGCCGGTACCCGGCAGGGGTCGATCCGTGGGCGGTGACGGTTATGGCCGAATCCGGTATTGATATCTCCGGACATAGATCGAAAATGCTGGATATCTTCTCGGAACGCCGGTTCGACTACGTTGTTGTCATGTCCGATTCTCCGTACGATATACCGGGTCTGCCGCATGCAGAGCGGTATCTCTCGTGTGCGATTCCTGATCCCGCCGCAGACAGTGGGGGGCGGGAGGAAACTCTCGGGCGTTATCGCATCGCCCGCGACCGAATAGACGGGTGGATATCGAATATCTTTGGAGTTTCCCTCGAATGAGGGCTTGAAAGAAATAATTCATCGAATCCGCCGGTGGTGCGGCGGAATGGGTATATATCACAATGACGCTACCTCTCCGTGCTGACAGAAAAGCGGATTGTTATTCGGAGCCGATGCCGATGAGGGATACGGGAGTGGATACCTGTCTTGGCCATCTTATCCGGACCTATGCCCGCTCCCGCGACGGCATTGTGATTGCCGATGAGGGCGGCACGATCGTATGGGTGAACCGTACTTTCCGCACTCTCACCGGTCTGGAGGGACAGAGGCTGTCCGGGACACCGTTCCAGAAAATCGTCTCCCGGATTTTCATTCCCCGGCCTCCCGGGGAAATACCGTCAGCAGATGCATGTGCCGCCCTTCTTCATTACGGCAGCCCGGCAGAAGGCCTTATACTCCGCCACAATCCCGGGTTCCGGATTTCCGCCCATAAAGTCCTCTCCCCTTCGGATTCCTGCAGCATGCACATAGTTTCATTTACCGCCGCATACACCGGTGAAGGGACGATCTCGTACGAACATCTCGCCCTGCTCTTCCAGTCTGCCGCCGATATCGCAGAGGCGTCCTCATACGAATCTCTCTTCCGGCATATCGCCGGTTCGCTGCTGACGC
The DNA here is from genome assembly GCA_001412355.1 of Methanoculleus sp. SDB. NCBI lineage: Archaea > Methanobacteriati > Methanobacteriota > Methanomicrobia > Methanomicrobiales > Methanomicrobiaceae > Methanoculleus > Methanoculleus sp. SDB. The sequence goes on along the minus strand of LKUD01000109.1, from coordinate 5,185 downwards.
TCTGCCCGGGTTCTGCGATCCTGCTCTTCTCCACCGGACAGACCGGCGACGCGGTAAAAATTCGCACCTTCGATGGTACGGAACGGCAGAAAGCGGTGATACGGAGATTCCTGAAATCCGGGGTGACGCTTCACACGACAGACTCCATCTCCACCCACCTGCAGTCAGGGGAACTCGAATCTGTTGCAGGGATCAGGGATCTGTTTGACGGCACCCTCTCCGTGCAGGAATCTTCCCGCTTTGAAAAGGCTCTCGGGCTGCGAAAGATGTACTGCGCGGGTTTTTCCTGGAAGGAAACACTCTACGGTGGCGTGGTCCTCTTTCAGACAGCGGAGAGTTCTCCTGTCGATCTGCCGGTCATCGAAGCGCTGATTCGGCAGGCATCGGTGGCGATACGCCAGTGGCAGTACGAAGAAGCACTTATCCTGAGCGAGGAAAAATACCGGGATCTTGTTCACAATGCGAACTCGATCATATTAAAAATTGATAAAAACAGTAAAATCACGTTTTTTAATGAGTATGCCCAGAAATTTTATGGTTTTTCACAGGACGAGGTGATCGGGCATTCTATCTTCGAGACGATCATCCCGCGGCTTGATTCGTACGGGAACGATCTCCATGCCTCTCTCGCCACTATTTTCGACAACTCCGGCCGGTACGAGGAAACCGAGAACGAAAACGTTACCCGGGACGGGCGACGCGTCTGGATTTCATGGCGGAACCGCGTCATCAGGGATGAAGGAGGATCCGTCCTCGGAATGCTCTGTGTCGGGAGCGATGTGACCGGGCAGAGACAAGCCATATCGCAGCTGCAGTCCAGCGAACGGATGTACAGGACATTGTTCGAATCTTCACGCGACGGAATTCTCCTGATACGGAACAACCGGATTTATGACTGCAACCGCCGCGCCGAGGATCTCTTCGGGTATACTCACGAGGAATTGATCGGGAAGTATCCCTTTGAACTCTCCCCTCCTGACCAGCCCGACGGCCTGCCCTCTTCGTACCGGAGAAGGGGGTACCTGGAGGCGGCGCTCGAAGGCATCCCCCAGATGTTCGAGTGGCAGCACCGGCGGGCGGATGGCACGCTCTTTGACGCAGAAATCAGCCTCAATCAGATGGACATTTACGACGAATCGACGCTGATCGTAACCGTAAGGGATATTACCGAGCGAAATAAGTCTGAAAACGCCCTGAAGGAATCGGAACTGCGATATCGCAGTACTATCAACTCCATGGCAGATCCGATCCATGTAATCGACCGGAACTTCCGAATTCTCCTCGTCAATGATGCATTCCGTGATTGGTTTAATGCGTTCGGCTTCACCACCGATATCATCGGAAACCATCTCTTCAGGGCCATTCCGGTGTTGTCAAAGACAGTGCTCGATGAGTATTCCCGCGTGTTTTCGGACGGGGTGATGCGTCTTTCGGAGGATACGATTCGGGTCGGTGAGCTGGAACTTATCTCAGAAACCAGGAAAATTCCGGTTTTTGAGGAAGGCGAGGTGGTACGGGTCGTGACAGTAGTCCGTGACATCACCGCCCAGCGTAAAATCGACGAGCTCAAGCGGCAGGCATTTGAACAGATCGAGAACAACCTTGAGCAGTTTGCCATTCTCAACGATCATATCAGGAATCCGCTTCAGGCAATCGTGGGGCTTGCCGACCTTCAGGGAGGGGATCTCGCGGAGAAGATATTTTTCCATGCCATGGAGATTGATGCGATCATCAAGCGCCTTGACATCGGGTGGCTTGAATCGGAAAAAATCCGTCAGTTCCTTCGAAAACATTACAGCGAGTAAGATACGGTCACCAAGCCTTAATAGAGAATGAGTCGAACTTCTGTTTAGTCATGGACTACGGCCGGGTGCAGCGGACCCTGTTTATCATCCTCATTTTAAACCTCATCGTGGCAGGGTTGAAGGCGGTATTTGGATTACTTGCCGGTTCGGTATCGATGGTTGCAGATGCCTTTCATTCGACACTGGACTCCGCATCCAATATCATCGGCCTCGTTTCGACACAGATAGCCAAGCAGCCACCGGACGGACGGCACCCCTACGGCCACGGAAAATTCGAAACCTTCGGTACGCTTCTTATCGGCGGAATCCTGCTGGTAACGGCCGCATGGATTCTCTATGAAGGAGCGAACCGTCTTCTCACGAGCAGTGCTCCGTCTATTACACTCCTGACCGTTGCGGTGCTTGTCGCGACTATCGGCATCAATATCATCATTACCCGGTACGAACGCCGTGTCGGAGAAGACATCGGGAGCCAGATCCTGATTGCCGATTCCGAGCATACGAAAAGCGACGTGCTCGTCTCCCTCTCCGTGCTGGCGGGGTTCGGTGCGGTCTCTCTCGGATTTCCGGCTGCTGATCCCCTGATCGCCTTTGGAATCGCAGCGGTCATCGGGAGGATGGGAATTCGTATCATCCGTGAGGCGGGCGATGTACTGACCGATGCCGTCATAGTCGACTGCGAAGACCAGATTACTCGCATCATGCACCAAATTCCCGGTGTCCGGGGATATCACAAATTCAGGTGCCGGGGAAAGCCCGGGGAGCTCTTTGCAGACATCCATATTTTCGTTGATCCCGCCATCACCGTCGGTGAAGGGCATGAGATCGCCGAAGAAGCACGGGTTATGATTCTTGATGATATCGAGGGGATGGCGGACATCGTCGTTCATGTCGATCCGTATACCGGGAAGGAGGAGGCGGGGGCGTTATGAACCGGACCCTCGTCTCGCGACCGGAATGCGCAGATTTCCTGATATCTGTATCCCGGTGAGAATTCCACCGTATTTACGAAAAAAGGAAGTAATTGCTCGATTCTGGTATTCTGGGGTCATAACTTTTATCATGCCGTGTGGTGATTCAGTATGAGAGTTGCCATGGCTGTTGCTATGAAAGACCTGATTTTAAATCCTCAGGCATTTTTTGCGGGAAAAATGGCTGAAGAGGAGAATCTCAGGGTACCCGCCCTCATTCTCCTCGCCGTAGCGATCATCAGCGGCACCGCTGCCGCCATCGTGTCCGGGGCAACCGTCCGGATGCTGCCGGCAGACGTGGCATCAATGGGCACAGTTATCGCTGTAATCGGGTTTGTAAGTGGATTTATCGCTGTTTTTCTTATCTGGTGGCTTGTGCCGGGCGTGCTGTTTACGGTCATCTCGCTTGCCTTTAAGGGAACCGGTTCGTTCAAACGGACCCTGGAATTCGTCGCCTATGGTTCGGTTCCCCAGATAATCGGCGGGATCATCACCCTTGCCCTCTATTACTCGTATTTCAGCTCGCTTTCCCTCGCACCCGTGAGCGATCCCACCCTGCTTGCCGAGCAGATCACCGCTCTCATGAAGGCGCCCGTCCTTCAGGTTGCCTCATTGGCCGGCATTCTCTTCATGCTGTGGAGTGCCAGCATCTGGATCTTCGGGATGAAGGAAGCACGCCATCTTACGACCCGTGATGCCGCCATCACGGTTGGCGTTCCGGTCGGCCTCTATATCCTGTATTCCCTCTATACCCTCTGGAGTTTTTGAATGAAACACGTTGGCTTAACCCTCATCCTGCTCCTCTGCTGTTGCGCCGGGATTGCTTCGGCGCAGGAGAGTGCGGCGCAGGTCTCCGTCACATCCGTCACTATCGATCCCGCGGTCCTGATGCGGGGTGACACCGCTACCATCACCGTTGTCATCACGAACAGCGGTACGACAGCCGTTGCGATCAGCCGGGCAACACTTCTCGATACCGGCATCACACTCTTAAATGATCAGTCCTATGCGAGTGTCGGCGACATCGGTGCCGCGAACTCGATGACGTTCACCTTTTCCGTCCGTGCCGACGTTCCCGATGGCATATATTACCCGAAATTCTATCTCGATTACCGAAACGCGGGCGCCCTCCGGTACCGGATCCCGGTAAAAGTGGATGACACCGAACTCGAGGTCTCCGTTCTCTCCCAGCCGGATTCCTTCGTGAAAGACAAAAAGGAGACCATTGTACTTAAAATCGGCAACCCGCGCGAGAACGAACTGAACGGCATTACGATTGTGCCGGAGGGCGAGGGCGTGGCAGCGGTTCAGACCGGGTTCTTCGTCGGGAGTCTCCTGCCGGACCAGTCGGAGACGGTCAGTTTCGATGTGACCCCGACGCAGTCGACGGACCTCGTCTTTCACATATCGTACCGGAACGGGCTCAACAGGCATATGTCGGATCTCGTCGTTCCGGTGGTTCTTACGACAGGCAAGCGGCAGGCAGACCCGATCCTGAATAATATCGCGGTGACGAGCGAGAGCGGCTATTACCGGGTTTCCGGCGATGTCACGAATGCAGGACTGGACACGGCATACTCGGTGATAATTACCGCCGGAACCCCGGCAGAGCCGGTCGATCCGTTCCGTGTCTATGTCGTGGGCGCCCTCGATGCCGATGACTTCTCCAGTTTCGAAGTGACGTTCCGCGCTTCCGACGCGGCGTCGGCTCCCCTCATCGTCCAGTACAAGGACGTGGACGGCAACACCTTCACCCGGAGCGTGCCCGTGGAGCTCGGGAGCGGTGCGGCCGAACCCGATCAGGGAGGGGAGATCCCGGTTATGCTGATCGCGTTCCTCGTCGTACTGGTCGTAGCGATCGGCGGCATCATTCTCTACACATGGAAGAAGAAGTAGACGAAGGAGAGAGGCGCTTGGACACGATGCCGGTTATCAGGCTGGAGGATGTATCCAAGGTCTATCCCCTTCCCTTCGGCGATGTCGTGGCACTCGACCATGTAACGCTGGATGTGGAGAAAGGCGAGTTCATCGCAATCATGGGGCCCTCGGGTTCGGGAAAATCCACACTCCTGAACATGATCGGGTGCCTTGACGTGCCGACGTCAGGAAACCTCTTCATCGCGGGGCGGAGTGTCCGGGAGATGGACGATGATGAACTTACCGATCTCCGGCGGGATACGATCGGGTTCATCTTCCAGACATTCAATCTCATCCCCCTCCTGACCGTGCGCGAAAACGTAGAGTATCCTCTTGTGCTCAAGGAGCGCCGCCGCGACACCTGGGGGCGGTCGGAAGAACTGATGGCAAAGGTCGGCCTTGAAGATTCGCTGGCTCCGCATAAGCCGAGTGAACTCTCCGGCGGGCAGCAGCAGCGGGTCGCCATCGCACGGGCACTCGTCAATAATCCGG
>LKUD01000108.1 GCA_001412355.1 Methanoculleus sp. SDB | reverse complement strand
GGCGACGACCAGGTGATGAACCGGATGCTCACGATCCGGATCGACGACCCGGCCGGGTAGAACCTCGCTGTCCTTGACCACAAGAAGAAAGCCGAAACCCAATCGAAAGCTGCGTTAAACAAGGGGCTATCGCCGGTGAGGATGAAAAGGGTGCCGGAAGGGGCGTGGATTTCCAATCCGTGGGGTGGCAGGTACTGCAGGGTGATTCGGTTCGGTCTGCATGACCAGCTGATTCCGGCCTTTAAACTGCCCCTTTATGCGATCAGACGACGCATGAACGGGAATGGATATTTCATTCATCTTCACCATTCACGAGGGACTGCCCCGCCAGGGGCCGGGAAGCAACGAGTGCACGAGAAAAGCGTTTTTCATGCTGAAAAATCTCCCGGAGCGGCCAAAGATCCTGGATATCGGGTGCGGGGCGGGGATGCAGACGATCGAGCTGGCCCGCATATGCCGGGACTGTCGCATCACTGCCGTCGACATCCACCAGCCGTACCTGGACGATCTGGCCCGGAAGGCGAGAGCGGCCGGTGTGGGAGAGAGGAACACGACGCTACAGGCATCCATGGACGATCTGCCGTTTGAGGATGCAGCCTTCGACGTCCTCTGGGCGGAGAGCTCTATCTTCGTCGTGGGGTTCGGGGAGGGACTTAAGATGTGGAAGCGGCTTCTCCGGCCGGGCGGCGACCTCTGCCTGACCGAAGCGGTCTGGTTCACCGATCAGCCAACGCCTGGGGCGGCGGCGTTCTGGAACGAGTGCTACCCGGCGATAACAACGGTCCCGGAAAACTGTGTGATCGCTGAGAATGCCGGCTACGAGGTTGTCGCGACCTTCCCGCTCCCCGCATCCGTGTGGTGGGATGATTACTATTCGCCGCTCCTCGAACGATTGCCCGACCTGAATGCAGCGGCAGCCGGAGATCACGGCGCGGAAGCGCTGGTCGCGTTCTCGGAGCGGGAGATCGGGATGCACCGGGAGCACAAAGAAGAGTACGGCTACGAGTTCTTCATTCTGAGGAGCCGCTGAACCATCGGAACAAGACGGAGGCGGAGGAGGCCGGGCAGGAGTTCGGGCCATTCCTTATGGCAATCGGGACAGGTCTGCATACAATCCCTCCACCGCATCCCTGATTATTCCTCCCTCCGGTATTCTCCAACCATTCCGCCCCACCGCACCGTCCGACTCCGCTCCTCTCCCGCAAGCATCCGTACCGGTGCCTGCTCTTAATGGTAATCTCCGGGGTAGTAAAAGTGATTGATTTATAAAATTCTCCAAATATATTTAAATATTCGTCAAATATATCTGGGATCAGTTCTGAGACGGTCCGGGGAGAGGAAAAAAGATCCTGCTCTTCTCCGGAGGACAAGAAAGGAGGTGACCTATGAACAGAAAATGGAAAATAATCACGGGCATTGTACTGATTTCACTCGGTCTGGTGTGTATGCCGTGTATGGCAGCGGACGAAAAAATCGTATTTGCCTCCAATCAGGATGGAAACTGGGATATCTATGTAATGAATATGGATGGATCCGAGCGGACCCGGCTGACGACCGATCCCGCACAGGATTGGCGGCCGGACTGGTCACCGGACGGGACGAAAATTGCGTTCGAAAGCGAACGTGATGGAAACCGTGAGATCTATGTAATGAACGCCGATGGATCCGACCGGACCCGGCTGACGAATGATCCTTCTGTTGACGGTATCCCTGCCTGGTCACCGGACGGGACGAAAATTGCATTTT
>LKUD01000107.1 GCA_001412355.1 Methanoculleus sp. SDB | reverse complement strand
GCCGACGGGGACAAAGTCGAGTACTACTACGCGGCCGATGTCACGGACGAAACCGACCTTGCCGAAGTGCAGGGCAAGGCCACCGCCGCTGTCCTGACCGTCGCATCAACGGGAACAACTCCTTCCGACTGGACGCTTGAGCTCTCCGGAGCCATCGACACGACCGTTTCCAGGGATTACTTCGAAGAAGGACTTGCCTGTGTCCACTACGCCGAATGGACCGACATTGACGGCAATGTCTGGGGCGGCGTCCCGCTCTGGCTGCTCGTCGCCATGGTGGACGACAATCCCGATACGGGTCCGTATCATATCAACTTTAACGATGATATTGCCGCCCAGGGCTATACGGTTAAAGTGATAGCCGGAGACGGCTGGGACACCAGCCTCGCAAGCGCGGATATCGCCCGCGATGAAGGGTATATCGTGGCCAACACGCTCAACGGCGAGCCGCTCCCGCTGCTTACGGAGCCGGAGACGGGGAAACCCTGCTGGCCGCTCCATCTGAAAGGTCCTGGGGTCTCGGGAGGGCAGCAGGTAGGAAACATCGTACGGATAGAACTTGTGGGCCTCCCTGAGCCGTCCGAAGGCTGGACCCTTGAGATGATTGGCGAGGTCGGCGATACGATCACCCAGTCCGAGTTCGAGGAAGGGCTTGCCTGCACGACCTCGGGACACCTTGTTTCATGGACCGACGACTATGGCGACACCTGGTCCGGCGTCCCGCTCTGGGTGCTCCTCGGCGCGGTGGATGACATCGAGCTCGCCTCGCACTGGACCTTCAGCGATGATGTCGCAGCCGCAGGCTACACCGTGAACGTGATCGCCGGTGACGGCTTCTCACGTACATTCCTCAGCGCAGATGTGGCCCGCAACGACGGGTACATCGTGGCGAACATGAAAAACGGCGTGGAGCTTACTGTGGACGACGGTTACCCGCTGAAGTTGAACGGCCCTGCCATCACCTCCGGCATGGACCGTGTCGGTTCCATCGCAACAATCGAGATCCTCGAACTTCAGACGCCTCCGGCGGAGCCCGGCAGCTGGAACCTCAATATGGCGGGGAAGATCACCGATGTGATCTCCCGGGCAGAGTTTGAGGAAGGACTTGCATGCCCCGCATCCGGCCATTATGCCGAGTGGACCGACATTGACGGCAACGTCTGGTCCGGCATGCCGCTCTGGTTCCTCTGCGGCTGGGTCGATGACCGGCAGCCGCACGAGTACAGTGCAACGCAGGCCATGGCAGGCTACAAGATCACGGTGAAGGCCGGAGACGGGTATGCAAAGGAATTTGCGAGCGCCGATGTCGCATGGAGCAGTGATTATATCGTCGCGAATATGGCCAATGGAGAGCCGCTCGACGAGTCCTGGCCTCTGCGCCTTGTCGGTGACGGCGTCACCCGGGACGACGGAACCCTGAGCGGCATGAGCGTCGGCAACATCGTCGAGATCGAGCTGAACGAGTTCAACGAACCTACGGCGATTCCGAAGGTACATATCGTGAAATACGGCGAGGACCAGCAGACCATCGTTGCCGAAACCTGGATTGACTACACCGAGATGATGATGCAGTTTGATGTCATCGGCGACGGCGAAACCCAGTACCACTACCAGGGCATCACCATGGATCCCGAGGACATCTGGGGTGTTGCCGATGAGACCAAGGGCGGTTACAAGATCTCCAATGCTGTGAAGGGAACCCGGGTAATTGACCTGGTAAGCCTTGTCGGCGGCATGGGCGAGGGTACCGATATCGTCTTCCTTGCAGACGACGGCTACAAGACCATCCTGCCTTATACGAGCATTTACACGACGGCCGAGATCCAGGAACGGCAGGGCGATGCGGTTCTTGCCTGGTATGCCGACGGCGTGTTTGTGCCCGGTTACGGTGACGGCATGCGCCTCTTCTTCATGCCGGAGGACACCATCTACGGCCAGTGGGACATGCACGAGAGCATGCCCGCAGGATACTGGCACTACTACTACCAGTCCTACAGCGCAAGCGATCCTGACTACGGCCAGTACGCACCGGGCATTCTCTACCCGTCCTGTGCCGGTACCTCGGCAAAGTATGTGACCGAGATCAGGGTCTATACGACTCCCGCATCCGACTGGAACCTTCACCTCGACGGCATCGAAATCGGCGGCATGGAGTATACCGTAAACAAGGCGTACTTCGAAGCTGCGCTCGCCTGCCAGTTCGGTGCGAACCATCTGGCAAGCTATACCGACGACAAGGGACGCGAATGGTCGGGCATGCCGCTCTATTTCCTCTGTGGATTTGTCGATGATGCGGATCAGCATTCCGACGAGGCCTACAACGAAGCGCTTGCCCTTGCAGGCTACGATATCGTGATTACGGCCACCGACGGTTTCACCGTCACCATCCCGAGTGAGGAAACGGTGAGAAGCACGGAGTTCATCATCGCGAATACGCTTGACGGATACCGGATTCCGGACGACGATTCGAGCTGGCCGCTCCGCTTCGTCGGTGCGGGCGTTGCAATGGACGTGAAGGGAGTCGCCTCGATAGAGCTAATGGCACGGGCGCCTGCATCCGCCGTTGTTCTCTATGACGGCGAGGTGACCCTGTGCGAAGGCGAAACCTTCGACTGGACGGATGCCGACGGCTTTGACCATACCGTCGACTGGCCCACGCCGCACGGTGCGCTTCACGCCGCCTCCGTGGACGGAGGGTTCATGTACGGCGGCATCTGGAAGGAGACCAAGAACACCGCGCTCATAGACTGGATCGACTCGTACGTCTACGACGGCACGAACGGGTGGAACTACAGGTTAAACGGGGTCTATCAGAACTACTTCTCCGACACCACGGGTGTATCGAACCTTCTGATTCAGGACGGAGATGAGCTGCTCTTCTACTTCGGTCCGAAGGACGACCAGACCGTGACACAGGCCGAAGCCCTTGTCAGGATTCGCGTGCATGTTACCCCGTCGGGCAGCGGTACGCCTGTACCGGAATTCCCGTCTGTTGCCGTGCCGCTTGCGATAACCGGAGCACTCTATCTCGTTGCCCGGGGAGCACGCCGTGATTGAGCAGACAAAACCCCTCTCCTTTTTTGCACACACTTCGTTTCACGGACAGCGTGATCGGCAGATGTCCGCCCGGCATCCGGTTTCTTCCTTTCGTAGCTGATTATCGGGCCCCGTTTTCTCAGGGACCGAACGGGTGTCTCACGGTGCTTTCCGGCACTGTTGAAGTCGTTTCCCGGTATCAGGACTCCGGGTGAGGACCTTTATTCTACTAGGATCCGGGGAGCATGGATATCCCGGACCGGTGTTCTCACCGAAACGGCTTCTGCGTTATTGTCAGCGAACATATCCGGAACCCGTGTCGCGGTCGGATCCGCGTGCGCACACGGGCACAGAGTACTGTACAGCCCGTAATCATGGCTGCGGGCAGGGCCGACGACGGGAATTCGGGTACCCGGGCACGGGAGGCAGACAGACCCGTCCGGAGACCGGACGCCGTCGCACCTCTGATGTGCGGCAAAAGATCCGAAACTTGTATCTGGCGAATACTATATTGCTATCAATATCAAATAGGGGGCTATGGCAGACAGCATTATGCTCGGATTCATCACCTCCGTCGTCGTCATTGCCGCGGTACTTCTTGGTGCCATGGTGCTGGTCAGAACGGACGGAGGGAATTTTCTCAACATCATCCGTGCCGATTACTGGGTGCCGAGCCTTTCGCTCTTCCAGTTCCTTCTCTGGACGATTGTCATCTCGTTCTCGTACATCTGGATTTCCGCCATCAGGATATTCGAGGGTGATCTCACGTTTTCGACAGAGATTCCCCTGAACCTGTACCTGCTGCTCGGTATCAGCGTCGCGGTGCCCCTTGTCAGCATAGGGTACACAAAATCGGAGTATAAACCCGATACACCTTCACAACCACCGGAAAAACTCCCTCCCTTCGGCATGATGCTGAAGAACAAGGGGAAGATCGCTCTCAACAGGTTCCAGATGTTCTTATGGACCTTCGTGGGCATTGTCCTCTACCTCTCGGTCGTCGTGGGAACGGTCACCGGAATGGCCGCCGCAGGTGACGGAGCCGCTGCGGCAGACACCGCCGGGCTCTCGCTTCCCGATATCGATCCAACGCTCGTTTACCTGATGGGGCTGAGCCAGACCGGTTACCTCGGCGGGAGGGTACTGGGCGAGGATAAAAAGGCGGCCAAAGCCAAATCGGCACCCAAACCCGCATCGGCTCCATCACCCGAGATTGCAGCAGGAGCACCGGAGATACCGCCGCGGCCACGGCGGCGGATGCCGGATGATGTCCGGAGCTATCTCGTGTACGATCACCCGGATGAATTGAAGAAACGTATAGGGTTATTAGTTGACCAGGCCGAGATCAGGGGACTTACCCGCTATTACATCGTCGGTGACGATTTTTACTACCTCATTGACAACGGCCAGATCCGCGGTGCCATCAGTCCGGGAAAACGGTCAAAGGAGGATATAATGCGGGACATCAACGATGCGGTGGATAAGATCGGAGAGACGGAGGTCCTGATGGTATAGGGAAAGGAAGACCACTGTACACGATTACGTCTCAAGAGCTCATAGGAAAACAATAATTATTGTATTTTGGTATTTTTTTCCCCGGAGAGGAGCGTCTCGGAAGCGGATCAGTCCCACGGCTCCTTCGCCGTGAAAGCCGAGACGACATCACCGGTGGAACCAGCTTCTGCCGGGAATCAGGTCCATTGCACTGAGAAGAGCGTCCGGAGCCTTTTCTTCCCGTGCGGTGCGGATATCCGTCTTCCGTGCCGGAAAATATACGCGAGCGCGCCGTTCGAACACGGCATACAGGTCTGATTCCTGCTCAACGATATTTTCGGGGGCACTCCGACCACGATCCTCTGGCAAACACCAGTCCGAGAGCACCGGCACAGAGCCGCAGGAATGTCTCGCGCATCAGGCATACGGCCCCGGAAGGGCAGGAACCCGGATGGCACAGGAACTGTTTCCTGATATGATACGCATGCCACCGGAATATCCCGCTCTGCATCACATCCCGGAGAACCGCTGCCGTCACGACCGGATCAGGCCAGCCCCCCGTGCCGGCCTTCAGCGAATAGACGGTGGTGCTGGTCACGACCCGCATTTCGTGCACCATAAACCGCGAGGATTCAAGGATGTCATGGCTGGAAAACGGGTACCCGGACCGGTGAAGGTGCGTGATGATGCACCCGGAAATTTCGCCATATTCCGACTCGGGGAGATACACAAAGTCATCCCCGAAGAATTCGTACCTGAGAACGCCTGCCGGCGTAAATATCCCGGCAACCTCCTGCGGGCAATGGGAATCATGGAGAATGTTATGCTCGTACCGGAGCACGGACGCCGGGACCCGGAAGACGGCAGTGCCGGTCATGACATGGATGAATACGGAAGCTTCCGGGAAAAAGGATACGGTGCCGGCCCCGCCACCCGGGATGGGTAACTCCGTGAGAAAGCATCACTGCCGGACACATCCCGTCCGGGTGTAAAAAAACTGTGAAAGGAATTTT
>LKUD01000106.1 GCA_001412355.1 Methanoculleus sp. SDB | reverse complement strand
CTGCCGGATGACGTCCCGCCTGTTACTGCAGCGTAACGATGACATCGATGACCCCCGTTCCTTCATCGAGCGATCCCAGCGCTTTACCGAGGATGGTGCCACTAGGGTAAAACGTTCGACCGTTATACTCCATCGGCTCGGCCTTCATCGCATGGCCGGGCGTTGCTGATCACCGGCGCGTCGCCATCTCCGGATCCGCTGGCACAGGCAAGAAGATTCTTGCCATGGAGGAGGCGGTGCGTTGCCACAATGCCGGTGAGCGTGTCCTCCTGACCTGCTACAACAACCCGCTTTCCGGGTTCATGAAGAAGACGCTTGGAGAACGGGCGGCCCTCTCAGTTGGCAACTACCACGGGTTCTGTGACGGCCTCTTCCGGAAAGCCGGTATCAGGCTCGACCGGACAAAGATCGACAACACTCTCTTCCTCGAACAGTACCCGAAGTGCCTTGCCGAAGCCCTTGCTGCCTTGCCTAAGGAGCGGTACGATGTGATCATCATCGACGAGGGGCAGGACTTCCCCCCGGAACTGCTCACATCCCTTGAGCAGGCGCTCGACCCAACCGGGAAAGGGAAGATCCGGCTCTTCTACGACGACAACCAGGACGTGTACCATAATCGGGGGCAGTATCTCGAAAAACTCCACGAGATCCCGTTCGCCCTCACCTTGAACCTCCGCAACCCGCAGAAGATCCACGAGCTCGCCCGGCACTTTTACAAGGGAAAGGAAACATCCGCCATCGGGCCCGAGGGCCTCGAGGTAACGTGGATTGTGGCGGAGACCCCGGACGAGGTACGATGGGCCCTTCACGATTACATCCGGCAGCTGGTCGAAAAAAAAACGCATCCCGCCCTCCGATATTGCGGTCCTGATCGCAACCCGCGATGACAAAGAAAAGTTCAGCCCCGATGGGAAGCAGGCCGGGCTGCCGTACCAGTTCTGCAACGAGCGGTTCGCGGACGGCGCTGCCCCAACTATCGTCATGGACTCGGTGAAGCGGTTCAAAGGGCTGGAATCGCCGGTCGTGGTTGTTGTGCTGGATGAGAATTTTCTAGCGAGCGAGGAGATGCTGTACGTTGCCTTCTCCGGGGCCCGGTCGCTGCTGGCGGTTATGGGGACCCGAGAGGGGATGGGGAGGATACGGGATACAGGAATCAAACTCCGAGATCTTGGAACAACTGTTATACCACGATGTAAACTTCGATAACTCCATCGATTTCACCTGCTAGAAAGCATTTGCAGGCCAAACAGTCTTTTTTCAGTCGTTCCAAGGATCTGTGATTAACTCCGCCGGTGCTGTAAATCGGGCACCAACGAGGAAGGTTGTATGACGACAAACGAAGTAGCCGGATGCACCCCGCAGGGGCGACATGTTACCTATTTGACAGTAACACCTGTGTATGGTGATGTTTGCAGTGTTCCATACAGTGGAGCGACGAGGGAAGCGAGGAGCGGAGTCGCATGGCTGGTTGGGGGAAATATGTCCATGAGGGTTTTCTGTCCTCAAAGGGATTTGTCAGCCAAGAAGCACATCGATCGGTTGAACGGATAATCGATTGTTCTGATGCGCTGAGGATGAACCCAATAATAAAACCATAAATTATTTATATTATGCATATTTTCTAGTAATCGCCGATAACATCGATGGATGTTACCACGAAGCACGATCTATACTTCGTGCTATCTGGGATGTGAAGACATCGTAGGATAGGCTGCGTGGACACTGTGTTTGCGCGTTTTCCATTCTGTTACCGGCTTCAGCAAAGGAGCCGAAGTATGAAAACAGAGAATTATTCTCGTAAAATTGGGGTCATTGGCCTCGGTTCTGTTGGTAAAGCGGTCAAGCATGCTCTTGAGTTCTATCACTCATGTGCCGGATATGACATCCATGGGGAGTACTCCTGGGATGATGTTCTGGAAACGGCAGCGGTTTTAGTATGCGTTCCCACGCCCGAAGGTGCGGATGGACGGCTTGACTGCTCAATCGTAGAGAGCGTGCTCTCGAGGCTTTCCACAAGCAAATACCCTGGCGTCGTCGTTATTAAAAGCACAATCGGCATCGGATTCATGGAAAAGGCAACTGCCGAATTTCCAGAGCTTCGATTCGTCTATATGCCCGAATTCCTCCGTGAAAAAAGCAATTTTACATGGTTCGTGAATCCTGATCGCCTGGTATTCAGCGGAAATGAAGAGGATGTCGACGAAGTACTGCGATTTTTCTCCTGGGTCGAAGATGACGTACCAGTGATGAGAATGACACACCGAGAGGCTGAAATCGGCAAGCTGGCCCATAATGCCTACATTGCACTGAAAGTCAGTTTTACCAACGAGATTGAACAGATATCAGAGGAGATGGGTGCAGATCCGGCCTCTGTGATGAGTGTGATATGGGCAGATCGAAGAGTGATCTCCAGAGAACATCTTCGGCCGGGTCTCGGGCCATATGCGGGAAAATGTGTTCCGAAAGATACACGCGAACTAGTCAACGCATCTATGCACGCAATGCTCTTGAAGGCCGCCGAGGAACAGAACAACCAGCTCCTCGCACGAAAAGATGCATTAACGAGTAGAAATTTTCCATACCTTGCGGATGTGGACAGGAACACTGCTTAAAGAAGGTGCTTCATGGCAGATGTTGCTGTTCTCATACCAACACGCGATAGGCCGGACTCTCTTGCAAAGGCGCTTGAATCGGTCGCAGCACAAACCAGATGTCCAGATTTCGTTGTTGTAATCAGCGATTGTGATTCTACATTCGAGAACGGGACGAATAGAGTTATCCGGAATTTTACCGAGAAATTTGCAAAGATCGAATGCATACGGAATCGCAGAACAAAGAACCTTTCAGGGGCCGTCAACACGGGCCTCGCACATCTCATCGAATTGGGCGTTTTCCCTGAATCGACGTTCATCGCGCTGCTGGATGATGACGACGAGTGGGAGTCAGATTATCTGGAACAATGCCTAGAATCCGCAGATTTGGGAAGTTATGATCTTGTCGTGAGCGGCCTTATCAGGCACGAATCGAAAACAGATCGCGGCACAGCGCTTTCCATCCCCACAAGTCTCTCGACACATGATTTTTTCATCGGGAATCCGCACATCCAAGGCTCCAATCTCTTTGTCCGTTTTTCCACAATGCTTCAGGCTGGAGGATTTGATGAAGCCCTCGAAAGTACGACGGATCGCGATATCTGTATCCGCCTTCTGGATCTCGGTACAGTAAAGGTCGGATTTGTCCCGGCGCACCTTGTCCATCACTGGGCGCTCCCCACGCAGGAACGGTTATCCACACCGGGATCTGAGAGAAAACAGAATGGATTAAGGGCCTTTTACTGGAAATATGCGCCACAAATGTCTTTACCTGAACGAGAAGCGTTCAGGAAACGTGCATATGACCTCTTCGGGTGCACGGTTGAAGACCCTCTGTTCGCGGAATGCACATGCGAGGAGGAGACGGACCATCAGCAGTGCATTCCAACAGAGGGCGTAAAATTTCCCATCGTTGTTGGTTTTATGGCCACGAGAATGGATTCAACAGAGAATCTTCTCGACGATCTTGTGACTCTCTTTGGGACTTCAGATGTCGGGAGAGCGGTTGTCATCTATGATAATACCCGGTCGACAGCTCAATTGCAGGGACTGATTGAGCATCCGAAGTATGCTTCTCTCAACTGTATGATGATTGATGCCGGGACAATTGAGAGAGAAAGTGAACGAGGGACATACGGAAACTATCTTGTAGAACCTGATAATCGAAATGGCATCGCACCCGGGCGTACTGTCCTCCATCATATCCTCTATCGAGAGTCCAAGAAGTTTCCAGGGTCTGTTGTATGGGTGCTGGATGACGATATCAGATTTGAAACGGTGGAAAAAGACGGCATGGTTGTAAAGATAACCCTCGTAGAGGTACAGCGAGCAATTCTCCACATGAAAGAACGGGGAATAAGCATTGCAAACGGTCAGGTCACGGGCGATGCCCCCATCCCCGCACACAGCATGCTCCGGACTCAGCTTGTCGATCTCCTCTCACACCTGAAGATGTACGAGGCAGGGAGCTCCGTCATCGGTAAACAATCGGATTTTCTTCCAATAATAGCATCGAAGTATCCGGATTACTACTACGATTACTCGGACCTCCATACTGCACATCTGGAAATACCATTCTGGACCGGCATTGATTGTGATAAGTTGCTTCGGCGGATTGCAGATATCAGGAGCGGGATCAATCTCTTCAGACAGGTTGTAGCAACAGAACCTGAATCCAGACTTAATGAGGATGCCACACGAACAATCCCCCAGCGTGGTGGCAACACGATGGTGCTAAACCCGGAATGCCTCCGGATGTTTCCAAACATCTCACCCCGAATCAATGCCACTAATGTTCGGCGGGGTGACACATTCTGGTGTATTCTCAACGGCCGGATCAAGGGTCAAATCGTTGATAGATTTCCAGTTGCCCTGAGGCAGGAACGCACTCATGAGGCAGGATCGAATTTCAACCTTGATACCCTCCGTTCTGATATGTATGGCAACGCTTTCGTACGATCGATGGATGCCTACTATCTCCGCAAGATCGGGGAAACCGGAGAACTTCCCCGGAGGATCAGACTCGCCATCAGCGATGAAGATATCGATGCAATAGTTGATGCGTTCCGAAAAATCTTGGAGCGAAGACTTCTCCGATTTGTAGAGAATGGCTACCGTATTTGGGGGCTATGCAATGCGATTGATGCGACACTCAGTGCAAGCAGATTCCAACAGCAAGATGAAACCAAGGCGGCACTTCGATTTATCCGGGAATTGAAGGAGGTATATTCACCGCAAGAGATCTGGCGATTTTATGAGATTACGAAGCTGTTTCAGGAAGATGACCTGAAGACATTCCTGCGGAATTTCCACGATTCTATCACGTCGTACCGGAGCTGTCTATCACCCGATATGCTTCCCGAGAGCGTCGAACATGCACGTGGGATGATAGCCTCGATCCTGAAAAAGCGCAATGAGGCAAAGCCCCAGGAACTGAAATACCTCGGTCATGGTCATGAAGGAGCGGTCTTCACAGATGGTATACGGGCATATAAATACTTCTTTGCTGGAAAGGCGAATTTCCAAGACGGGAGACTCGATCTCCTACGCGATCATCTTCTCAACAATCCAGAGCTTCAACATATTTGCCGGTTGCTCGAGATCGTGGAGGATACGGGAGAACTGGTATTCGTAATGGAATACGCTGAGGGATCCGAATACAGAGGAAATCATCTCAAGGACATCTTGGCTCTGCTTGACGAGTGCCGATGCGCGGGGATTGCTTTCACAAACTTACATCCAAAGAACCTTATCATCACTAAAGATGGTCTCAAACTCATCGATCTCGGCGACTCATTTGTTCCTTGCAACGAACGCGAATATCTTCAAATGTGCAGGCGGGCGTATCTCACGTACCGATGGCATTTCAGAGATGATGTCTCCGAGTTGATGAGTCAAGCACTATTTGATCCGAAACTGCCGGAACTGGCAGGATTTGAATATTTCTTTAGTGCAACACAGAATAAGCATAAAAGCGCACTCCTGGATGAACGTATCATTTCAATTGCAGCTGAAGGGGGACCAAGTCCTGTTTTGGACTATGGATGCGGCTATGGAGCAATAGCCGAGCCACTGGTAAAAAGGGGATTCGATGTCACCGGCTACGACATTGATGCATCAGTTCTCGTAAAGAATCTGGCGAAACATCATTCTGCACGGTACATTGGCAGGAATGATCTGGCCTTTCTCAAAGAGACTGGGGAAAGATTCTCGAAGGTTATCTGCAGCCTGGTTCTCTGCACCATAGAAGATGATAATGAGGTAACGGATGTTGTCGCGGATATGCGAGCGCTCGTTACAGATGATGGTGAAGCAATTGTCGCATTCTGCAACCCCTTCTATACGTTCACTGAAGAATCGGAAACGCACATTAAAATCGATCTTCCAGAGGAGCACCGATATCACGACAAATTCATATTCCGGAAACAGATGAAAGAGACCGGCAAGATCAGGACAGAAGTTCACCGGCCGTTTTCTTTCTACAAGCATCTTTTCCACAGATGCGGGTTTGACATCACGAATATTGAAGAGATCAGGAGTACAGATATTCAGCGGCTCTGTCCATCGAGCGACTACCTGATATGCAGGCTCAAACCTCTGAAAATACCGGACAAAAAGTCTGTTTCGCTCCTCATACGGGCGGGCGCAATGGAATGGCAGACGATCGATTTCCAGATCCGACATATCATCAGGCAACTTCAAGGCCCGCAGTCGTTCGTGGAAACTCTCGTTGTAACAGATACCCACAATGGGCCGTTTTCAAGGCAGTATACCGAAGTAAATCAGAAAGAATTCCGGGAAAAACTCGATGCATGGATGCGGGAAGGAGTCATCGATCGCGTCATAGTTGCACCGGATGAACCGCCCCTTATCGAAGAGACATTTCAGAAGTGGTTTGGGGTAGGGTCCAGACTCCCCCGGTGCGAAAACGGACAGCCAACATTCATGTCGCTCTATGGTATCGAGCAGTGCGTGGGAGATTATGTCCTACAGCTAGATAGTGACTGTCTCATCTGCCGCCTTGACCGTGATCATGACTACCTGGGTGATATGATCAGCGTCTTTGAACAGGATCCTGACGCTCTCACCGTGTCTTTCAATATCGCACATGAGGAAGACCATCCATATAATGCCAATAATTCTGGTGTGAAGTGGCGGACCGAGGTTCGATGCTCTCTCATCGACAAAAGAAGAGTCGAAGATGCCCTCCCGATGTCAAATGGAATTAATTCAGAAAGCATACTCACGTTGCCCTGGCATCGATCGATGGATCTTCTCTTAAAAAGCGGTAAAAAACAGTCGTTCCGTGGCGGCGATCATAGGACATTTTTCATCCATGTTCCCAACGACCGCAAGACGGATCCCAATGAGTGGTATACAATCATGCATCGGGTAGAGGCAGGCCAGATCCCCCACATGCAGTATGGCAATGTTGATCTGAAGGGATCGCTTCAGGACTGGACAGGCAGTATGAATCAGGAGTATGTATTTGTTGTCCGTGGTCAGAATGTCCCAATCCCGAAACTCCGGCGGTGCGCCGATTCACTCGCAAGGCAGCGATCTCGAAATTTCAGTATTGTCTTTGTCGACGCGTGTTCTTCCAACGCTATGGCTGAGTACATCAGAGAGGTTCTCCTCGATGAATGGGGTGGCAACGCTACATATTTCGGAAATTTGATGGCTATCACGCCATTGGAGAATCACGACATTGCGATCAGGAGGATCTGTTCGAATCCTGAGAGCGTCATCATTACCCTGGATGCCGATGATGCACTGATCGGTGAAGACGTCATCAAACATCTCGATGGGATCTATCGAAAAGGGGCAGATTTATCAGTCGGCTCAATGCTGAGAACGGATAAATTCGTACGGTATGCCGTTACATTCTCAAGTCCACGAAGTGCACGAGGAGGAAATGTCTGGCAGCATCTTCGATCATTCAAGAAGTATCTTTACGACGCAATTCCGGAGGACTACCTGCAGATCAACAGTGAATGGATTCCCTACGCTGAGGATTGGGCCTTCATGGTTCCGATGGTGGAGATGGCAAACAAGCCAATGCACATCGCCGAACCGCTCTATTTCTACGAACCCACGGGTGGAAAAAATGAACAAATGCGAGCGATACGCGAGGACTTGATTCATAAGATTATGAGCAAGCCTCCTTTGCTGCCAAATATGCATCAAAAAGGAATGTGAGACAATGCAGCTCAATGATGACAATATATCTGTTGACCGACGCCCGATCGTGGCTGTAGTCGGTGACGCACGGTTGGACGAAGATTCTGAAAAATACCGCATTGCAGAGCAGCTCGGGCATGCTCTGATAACTGCAAGGTATCGGCTCGTAACGGGAGGACTTGGCGGGGTGATGGAAGCTGTGTCACGCGGAGCTCGAAGTTCCCCTGAGCACCAGGATGGAGATATTCTTGCCATCCTCCCCGGCAAGGATCCGTGTGAAGCGAACGGCTATGCAGACATCTGCATTGCAACAGGGATAGATACAGCGAGAAATGTCATTATCTCCAACTCTGATGCGCTTATTGCCATTGGAGGTGGATCGGGCACGCTCTCGGAAATAGCTATGGCATGGGCGCACGGAAGACTCATTCTTGGATATCGGGTGGATGGCTGGAGTGGTGAGTTTGCGGATCAACGCGTTGATTCACGTATCCGTTATCCGGATATTCTTGATGATCGAGTATATGGTGTATCTTCGAAAGAAGAGGCACTCAAATACCTGAATCTGATCCCATTGTATAACACGCGATCATCCGGTATAAAATGGAGAAAATGAGACCCTGCATTCCTTGATCGTGCCTCAAATCTGCTATAAACAATATCTATTTCTCAAAGAGACGGATTATTTTGCAATGAAGCCGGAGGAACAAGTCCACCTGGCGTTCGATTCTCTTCAAGGAGACCCGAAAGAGATACGCCGGGTGCTTGCAGGTGCACCCACACTACCCTAGTGATCCCCACTCGCCTTATCGGATTAAAACGCTCTGAATTCTCAAAAAGCTTTGAACAAAAGGAAAAGAGCCTCAGGCGAGATTTGAACTCGCGACCTCGTCCTTACCAAGGACGCGCTCTGCCGGCTGAGCCACTGAGGCAC
>LKUD01000105.1 GCA_001412355.1 Methanoculleus sp. SDB | reverse complement strand
TACTGAGATACGAGAGTTCTCGGGAACCACGATGAGCTGCTGTGCTTTTACCATTTCTATCGGCCGATGAAGGCCTTTCTTGTAAAAGTAATTATTTATGGCTGGTGCAGGAGAACGGATCCTGCAACCCGGAGTCTGCCCGCATCGAGGTGATGGATGACTGCAGAATCACCGGGAAGATAGACCAGATCCCTGTCAAGCGCGATCGTTACAGCAGGATGTTTCCAGTCATCCCCCGCGTCAACCGTGACAACCCGTCCGGAGACGAACTGCATCCAGTGTCCGATATGCAGCACCATTCCTTCACGCAGGGGGTGCTGCCAGAAAGATCCCAGTTCCGCCCGACCGTGAATCGTGCGGGTCGTTGCTACACTTCCGTCGGTGGAGAGGACAAAACCCCGGTCAAGGTCTTCCGCACCGATATTTTTCAGAGCGAGGCCCACCCGGTCACCTGCCGAGGCGGTACTCCAGTCATCATCATGTTTCTGGATTGAACGGATCTGTGCCGTTTTCTTGCCGGGAAGCACGGCTACGATATCGTGTTTGTGGATAATGCCCGACCGGACAGAACCGAGAATGACGATCCCGATACCTTTTACGTTGAAGTGGTGATCGATGGGAACAATTCCGCCTGTTTCCGGTTTGGAGTCCCGTGTGACTGCCGCGACATCCTGCAGGAGATATTCGCGCAGTGCGACCGGATCATCCTCCACCAGCCTGTACCCCTCTACGACGGTTCCCCTGATCAGGGGTGCAATCCGGGACGGGTCAAGATAATTCCTGAGAATCAGATATCCTTTCCGTACGCCGACGGCATGAAGCATCACGACCGTTTCACCGAACGCCGTATCTATTTCATCCACTACCAGGATGGCTTCATCTGCCATCGAAACCGAAAAGAAAAGGGACTGGACACGTTCGGGATAGCGCGCAGGCTCAATCATTGTGACGGCATCCTCCCCACGCTTTATGTTATAAAACGTAATGTCCGATGTCGTGCCGGCTTTCCCGATACCGCGGGCATATCCGGTGGATCCGAGTATCGCTACAGTGATATTTGCCATGTGTCGTATATATATGAGTTCGAACGATAAAAGGACTCTTAACCGCCGGTGTCCGTCTCAGGAAACCTGATATATTCCTTACCGGTGTGCATAGTATGCCTGAACAATGCCGTCCTCGACCGCATCGATCCGGGCGAATCCCACGCGTTCGAACTGGACGACCCTTCCGATTTCCAGGGCTGCAGCGGGCTCACACAGTCCGTCCACGTTTCCGTTCGGTTTTTTAAGCACACACGACTGAGCTTCACCGGCAGGAAGCCACTGTACAATCGGTGCTTTCGCAGCACGCGCTTCATCGAGTGAATCCCCTGCATACGATAAACGAAGAATGCCTTCGTCCTGTGAAATACGGACATTGAAGAGATCCTTCAGGCGTACCATTTTATGCCCCGTGATATCGTCGGTGGAGATGAATACCTCGCCGGAGAACATCAGATCGCGGCTGCCGCGTTCGGGATGGTTCGGGTGAAGAAGGGCATGTGCAGTCTGGTCCGGGGCATTCCCAATAAGGTGCCGTTCCGGATGGGGGATGAAAAAATACCGGTTTGCAACAGGATCAATCAATGCCTTGTTCTTGGCATAGAGATTCTCCCATGAAAACGAAATATCCGTATCACCGATGCCGATGTCGATCATCGCGTTCCGTACAGCTTTGGGCAGGATGCCGCGGCGTGCAATCGCTTTCAGGGTACCGAGATGAATGTCGTCCCAGCCGGCATACAATCCCTCGCGAATGCCTTCTTTGATTGCAGAGGTGGAAAGGACCAGACCTTCGATTGACATCCTGCCATAATGCCGGTAATACGGTGGCTTCCAACCGAAATACGTGTAGATATATTCCTGCCTTCTCGTGTTGGCGATATGATCCTTTCCCCGGATAACATGAGTGATTCCCAGCAGGTGATCATCGATCACGACCGAGAAGTTCATGAGCGGATACACACGTGTGTCGCACCGGGGGTGAGGTGGGGCATCGACGATACGGAAGATCGAAAAATCCCGCATTGCCGGGTCGGGATGAGAGAGATCGGTCCTGACACGCACTGTCACCGTACCTTCCGCGAATGCTCCCGCCAGCATCCGGTCCCACAATGCAAGGCTCTCTTCGATGCCGGCCGATCTACAGGGACAGGCTTTCTTTTCGAGTTTGAGAGTTCTGAACCGTTCCGCCTCGCACGTACAGACATACGCCCCTCCCAGTTCAATAAGACGCCTGCCGTGCTCGTGGTAAATATCCATCCGGTCGCTCTGGTACACCGTTTCGGTGACGGCAAGGTCAAGCCATTCGATATCGCTCTGCAGAAGGTCGTAATTTTCCCTCTCAATCCGTCTCGGGTCGGTATCTTCGATCCGGAGAACGTACCTGCCGCCATACTTCCGGACATAAAAATCATTGAGATACGCGGCACGGGCGTGGCCGATATGCAGGGGACCGCTCGGGTTTGGTGCGAACCGCATGACGACGCCATGTTCGGCCTCTTCCAGATCCGGCAGTTCGGATTCGCGTTCACGCTTCTGCATTTTCGGCACCATCAGACCGGGTGCGAGTGCGGTCAGTCGTCCCTCCCGTTCTTCAGGCGTCATCCGCTCCACCTCTTCGAGTACATCCGCGAGGAGAGCCGCCATCTCCTTTGCACGTGAGCGATATTCCGGATGGTTCCCCATGAGAGTACCCAGAACTGTCCCCCCTTTCGGAACGCTCCGGTGGCGGACAGCGTTCTGAAGGGCGTACATGACGAGAAGGTCGCGTGGTCCAGGTTCCATTTTCAGAATCCCCGGGTCACGAAATAATCGGTAATCTGACTTAATAACACCCTTTCCTCTGATTCGGGGAGGTTATGCAGCGCCTTTTTTGCAATTGCGACCTTTTCTGCACTCATGTCGCGGACATCCTGAATAACGCCGGCATCTTCCAGTATAAGGATCGCATTCTCAATTTCGGCATCGGAGAGATCGGCACGGCGATAGGGCGAGAGGTCGATGCCCCTTTCACGGGCATGGATGGCAATGAGCGTCTGCTTCCCTTCTCTGAGATCCGAGGCACGGTCTTTCCCGCTCTTTTGTGCATCTGCCAGAAGGTCGATAAGATCGTCCTGAATCTGGAATGCAATACCTGAATTCACCCCCCATTCATACAGTGCCTTGACCTGCCCCGGGGTACCTCCGGCGAGTATTCCGCCTGCGGCGGCAGCTGAAGCAATGAGCGCTCCGGTTTTTTTATGCACCATATCGAGGTATTCCATCTCGGAGACGTCATCCCGCGATGCGAATGTGATGTCCATGTGCTGTCCCTGACAGATTTCGATGCAGGTACGGGCAAGCAGCATTACGGCTTTCACGCGTGCATTATCCGGGGCGATGGCTTTTGTCAAAAGTTCAAAAGCCTGCGCGTACAGGACATCACCTGCAAGAATAGCCGTTGCTTCGTCCCACTCTGTATGGACGGTCGGCACGCCCCTTCGGGTGGAGTCTCCGTCCATAATGTCATCATGAATGAGGGTAAATGTGTGAGTCACTTCAAGCGCAAGAGCGGCGGGGAGAATATCCATGGAACTGCCCCTCCGCACCGCATCAGCCCCGAGCATTACGACAGCGGGGCGGATGCGTTTCCCTCCCGCAAGCAGGAGGTGCGCCGCCGCTTTGTCCAGTTCCGCAAAAACGCTCCCGTAATTTCGGAAAAGTTCCTTATCGACGATATCAGCGGCTTTTTGAAGATACTCGTTCAGTTCCATGTCTTCACCTTATTGTGGGAAAGTGATCCTCTGTCCGTTCCGGAGGATGTGAATATCATTGTTCAGGGTGTACCCGCTTTCTTCCGCAAACTGGACGTATCCACCGGTCATGTCGATATTCCCGTGCGAAGGGATAATATGCTGCGGATTGAGCATATGAATCAGTTCATAGTGGTCTTCCCGGTACGCATGACCGCTCACGTGAAGCTCATCGAACAGGCGTGCACCCCTCATCTTCAGCAGGGTTTCAAGCATGTGGCGCTGACCGTAATTCATCGGATTCGGGATGACTTTCGCAGAGAACATAATCTTGTCCCCTTTATCCAGTCTATACGGTGTATCCCCTTTTGCCAGCCGCGTAAGGATCGCGCCCGGTTCGCCCTGGTGCCCGGTGACAATCGGAACGAAATTTTCTTTCCCCGATTTCATCATCCGCTTAAAAGTCCTGTCTACCGTCCGCCGGTTTCCGAACATGCTGACGGTACTGGGAAACCCGACCAATTTAAGCTGTTCGGCAGTTGATGCATACCTCTCCATCGAACGGCCGAGCAGAACCGGTTTTCGACCGATTTCATGCGCACACTCCGCAATCGTCTTTACGCGTGCAATATGGGACGAGAACGTGCTGACGATCATGGCGTTCTTATCATCCTCATAACTTGTCATTACGTCACGAACGAGATCCCGGGCTACCCGTTCGCTCGGCGTCCTGCCCTTGGTCATCACATTTGTGCTTTCAACGACGAGCGCGAGAACGCCTTCCTTGCCTATCTCCCTGAGTCGCGCAAAGTCCGGCGGTGCACCGATGACTGGTGTTCTGTCAAGTTTGAAATCGTTTGCATAGATAATCGCCCCGCGGGGGGTATGCAGAACCGCCATTATCGTGTCGATAATGCTGTGCTGCATCCTGACGAATTCAAGGGTGATCGACTGGGAGAGGGTATATTTCTGTCCCGCCTTGAGCGTGAAAATTTTATTGTTCACCCCGAACTTCTGTTCGCCCGCTATCTGCTGCCGTATGAGTTCCGCCGTATAGGGCGTTCCGATAACCGGCGCGTTGTACCGGTGGGCGAGTTTGGGAATCGCCCCGATGTGATCGAGGTGCCCGTGAGTGCAGACAATCGCCTTAACGGTGCCCTCTACTGTGTTCATCAGCGTATCGTCCGGGATTGCTTTCATCTCGATGAGATCAAGCGAATGCATGTTTTCGACTTCAGCATCCTCGTGGATCATTATCTGATCGAGCCGGAGCCCCATATCAAAAATTACGATCTCTTTTCCGCAGCGAACAGCCGTCATATTTCGTCCGACTTCATTATAGCCGCCTACTGCAATTATTTCAATATCCATGAATTATTCCTCCGAATGTATCATCTGACCTGTCAGGCCGGTAATATACGTACGCACGTTTCTCAGCCGGGCAACTGAGTCCGCACCGGTGAGAAACATTGCGACTTTCAGCTGTTGCTGCATCATCTCGATTGCTGCAAACAGCGCTTCTTCACTTTCCATTGCCGGTTTCAGGAGCGGCAGTGCGGTTCCGCACAAATCAGCTCCGAGTGCTATCGCCTTGGCGATATCGGTGCCTGAGCGGATCCCTCCTGTTGCAATGACGGGACTTCCGGTGCCCGCAACCTCGCAAAGGCTCACAACAGTTGGAATGCCCCAGTTGAGGAAGTGCGAACCGAGCCGGGCGAGTTTCTCGTCCGGTGCACGCACGCACTCGACTGCAGCCCATGAGGTGCCTCCCCATCCTCCTGTGTCAATACCCTGAACGCCACTGCCCCAGAGCCTTCTCGCGACTTCCCGGGAAATCCCTGATCCGGTCTCCTTGACAATTATCGGATAAGAGGCTTCAGCGCAGAGGGCGGCGAGTGCTGCGAGAGAGTCGCATGCATTATGATCGCCTTCGGGTTGTATTGCCTCCTGAAGCGGATTGAGGTGGATACAGAGAGCCTGTGCATCAATCATCTCCACAGCCCGGTCCGCCCATTCAATTCCGTGATCACGGAGCTGGATAATACCGAGATTCGCGCAGAGAAATGCATCAGGTGCATGGTCGCGAACTACTATAAAACTCTCCTCCAGATCCGGGTTTTCAAGAGCGGCCCGTTGTGATCCGACTCCCATGCCAAGGCCGTACTTCGCCGCAGCCCGGGCAAGGCGTCGGTTCACCTCCAGCGTGTCCGGGTGACCTCCGGTCATGGCTGCGATAAAGAGAGGTGACTGTAGCGTGTGCCCGAGAAACCGCACCCCGGTCTGCAGTGATCCGAGATCGCACTCAGGCAATGCGTTATGCACCAGCCGTACGTCATCAAACCCGGAATACCCGTATTCTATCTGCTGTTCACAGCAGATCACAAGGTGGTCCCGTTTCCGCGAGGATGTCTGCGTTGTAGTATCCATTATTATTCCTCCGGGATGTGTCCCCGATATCGGTACCTGCCCGCCCGGTAAAGCAGCCATTCGATTGAATCAGTTCCCTTCCCGGCGTCTAATCACGGTACCGCCATGATTACGCCCGTCCAGAAAGTCCCCAAGACGTGAAATATGAAAGATCTCCGATTCCGTTCCTTCACCCGCTAGTGAAAGGAGTTCACGGATTTTACCTTTCATTCCTCCTGTGACGTCAATATTTCCTGATTCACCAATGGAGAGTGTATTTGCGGTTTCCGAATCGATCCAGGGAAGAACCGACCCTTTATCGAGTACGCCGGCAACGTCGGTTGCCAGCCCTATCCGGTGAATACCCATCCGGGGTGCGATATACCTGACAAGCTGGTCTCCTGAGACAATGCAGACACCCCGTGTCCTGTCCATGACGACATCGCCATGGAGCACAGGCACGATCCCGTTCCGGACGAGAAGTTCGAGAGGTTCCAACTCCATTGAGACGAGACGACCGTCTTCCGCAACACATACATCCAGAGGATGCATTCCCATTGCTTCCACACCGCTGGTACGAAGCGCATTTACCACGGCATCGTTGAGGTGTCCGACCGCTTGATGCGTGATAAATATACCTGCTATATTATTTTGATCCAATCCTTTATGAATGTGATGACGCATCGCCTCAGGATGACCGCAGGAACCGGCGCCATGGACCAGAATAATTTCACCTCCGGGATGCTGTGACAGGGCATCCGCAATCTTTGCCAGCCGTAAGTGACTGATTGTGCAGTCCCCTGATTTATCGGTAATAACGCTACCGCCCAGTTTTACGAGCAATCTTTCCGTCATGTTCTTTACGTGCCCCGTCAGTATCGATGGTTGTAATTATCGCCCGGGCGTCGCACCCTTCGATGGCACCGGCGATACGCGTTTTGGACCGCTTGGGACAGAGTGCGATGATACACCCGCCGCCACCCGCCCCGGTCATTTTTGCCCCGTATGCGCCGGCCGCACGGGATGCCATAACAAGGCGGGTCAGCGACGGGTGGCTTACTCCAAGCGCCTCCAGGAGAGCATGGTTGATATCCATATATTTGCCGATTTCTTTCGGATCTGCAAGATGATGAATCGCTTTCATGCAAACAGCGTCAATTGCATCAAGTATGGGATTAACGATAGCAGGCTCTTCCTGCCTGAATGTACCGACCTGCTCCACCATCTTCGAAGTGCTGTGTGAAACAAGCGTATTGCCGATGACGAGATTGAATGACTGCGGCGGCAGACGGCGTTTCGTTCCCCCTTTGATCAGCACAATCCCCCCGAATGACGACACATACGTGTCAGTCGGGCTTGCTCGCCCTTTTTGCGCCTTTTTCTCAATTGTATATGCGATTTCTGCTATCTGCGCACGTGAGTGACCGAGATCGAATTCGTCGTTGATTGCCGACAGTGTGGCAACAGTGACTGCTGCCGACGAACCCAGACCGGATGAGCTCGGGAGTTGTGAATGAACATATACGCTCCCTTTTACATCGAGTTCGGAGAAACAGTTTTCAATATATGGTGATTTTACCCTGGGAGGATGCCGTCCTTTCCGGACAGTGACATACACCCGCGGTTTAATTGCCATTGCAATGCCCGGTTTGCCGAAAACGACGGCATGCTCTCCAAATAAAAAAACCTTTCCCGGAGAACTCCACGTCGCCACTTATATCACCGCGATGGCCGCATACCCGACTACCTGGCTCCGGTCGCCCGATACTTCGGCACTTGTGGTGTACCGGATCAGGTCACCGCGGGTTGCTCCAAGACTGCGGCACACCGTGACCATCGTGGCAATGGGGCCATAGCCGCAGGCACTGACGCCCGCTTCGTGAATGCGGCGGAAAAACTCACCGACGTCAAGGTTTCTGAGCGCTTCGATGGCATACAGATCCTGCCTCCGGGCGACATCTTCGGGAATATAGTGGGAAAAATCACTTGATGCCACAATCCGGATCTCCCTGCCTGTCATCCGGATAGCCCGGATAATTTTTCCGGCGAGGTTTTCAACAGAACCCGGGCTCTGGCTTCCCATCATAACCGGCGCAACCAATGCCCGCGGAAACCGGATCTGGAGAAACGGAACCTGAACTTCAAGAGAATGCTCACCCTTATGGGAAAACTCATCCACAGTAATGTCCATTGCCTCGATAAACGGGCGGTCAGTCTGCACCATGCCAAGAGGCGTCTCCCATGCTTCACCGGAGGCGCACGTGATCATCCCCTGATGGCTCGGACCGATAAGCACGATTGTTCCGTCGAATCCTTCCGGCAGCGCAGCAATGGCGTGAGCTGCTGTCTGGCCGGAATAGATATATCCCGCGTGCGGAGATACAACGCCCAGCGCCTCTCCGCCGCCTGCGGTTTGCCGGAAAAAAGTCTCGACCATCTGTCGAAGGTGGGTAGGATTATCGGGATAAAACATTCCCGCGACACTGGGTTTTCGTGTCATAGTTACACAACCCCCTTTTTCATCGGATGTTACAGATCGGTCTCAAAATCTTCGGGTGTCAGTGAAGTCGTGATTCCCCGGTGGCGAAGAACTTCGCGTGTGAGGAGATAGTATACCATGGAGAGAGCTTTTCGGCCCTTGTTGTTTGTCGGGATGACGAGATCGACGAAACTGGTCATATTGTTCGTATCACACAGCGCGACGATGGGAACACCGCACTGGACGGCCTCGTTCACTGCCTGCGAGTCGCCGATGGGATCGGTCACGACCAGCACTTCGGGTTCCACATATCCTGCGATACGCTGGTTCGTCAGGAGACCGGGAATAAATCTGCCAACTGCCGCCATGCCACCGATAGCCTCGGCGAACTTCTTTGCGGGATACTGGCCATACTGGCGTGATGTAACGACCAGGATCTTCGTGGGATCGAACCTGGCGATAAAAGCCGCGGCAGTTTTTATTCTCTTGTCGGTCTCCTGGATATCAAGAATATACAGGCCATCCCCGCGTACACGGTAGATGAATTTCATCATGTCCTGGCTTTTTTGCTGGGTGCCGATGTGCACTCCTGCGGCAAGATATTCCTCAACCGGAATAAGGGATTCAGCAAGTTCTATTTCTATATCATTGGATGTCAATAGATCATCTCCTCAATACGAACAAGTTCATTCAGTTTTGCAATACGTTCTCCACCAACAACGCCTGTTTTTAAGTAAATACAGGCGAATGCGGTTGCAAGATGTGCAATCGTTTCATCGGTCGTTTCACCAGACCGGTGACTCATGACCGTTTCCATACCGTTGGCATGGGCAAGACGCACCGCTTCAAAAGTGTCTGTCAGGGTCCCGATCTGATTCGGTTTGATAAGGACGCAATTTGCAGATTGCTGCTCGATACCCGTCTCAATACGGTCAACGTTTGTCACGAAGAGATCATCACCGCAGATAAGGCATCTGTCACCAACCTCTTCGGTCAGCCGTGCGAAACCTTCGAAATCCTCTTCGTGAAGCGGATCCTCGACGTAAACCAGCTCATACCGGTCGATAAGATCGCTGATATATGCAATCTGGTCTTCGCTATTTCGATTCGCATCCCGGTATTGATAGTGGCCATTGCGCCAGAGTTCGCTCGCTGCGACATCAAGGCCCATATCGACTTCCACTGCCAGATCGTCTGAAACAGCAGCAATGGCTTCACTGACGAGATCAAAGGCCGCAATATCACTGATCTGTGGTGCCCATGCACCTTCGTCGCCTTTGCCGCAGCCTTTGCCCTGACTGTTGAGAAGTTCCCGGATCTGTTTATGGACGACCGCGTTTGTAAAAATCGCTTCTTCGGCATCCATCGCCCCGGTCGGCACGATCAGAAATTCCTGAATATCGGTCGCATTGGCCGCATGGGCTCCTCCGCCGATAACATTGCCGAGCGGAAGCGGGGTATCGGTTGTGAACACACCGCCCAGATACCTGAAGAGCTCCAGACCCAGAGAAGAAGCGGCTGCTTTCGCATTTGCCAGCGACAATGCTACCGAGATATTCGCGCCGATGACGCTGAAATCAGGTGTGCCGTCGATTTCCCTGAGCAGCGCGTCAAAACCGGTCTGATCGCGTGAATCCGTGCCCAGGAGCGACGGGATCACCGCCGATCGGGCATGCTCGATTGCTTCGCGCACGGGAAGGGCTTTTGCCTCATACATGCCGGTACTCGCACCGCTTGGTGCTGCAGCCCGTCCGAAACCGTTTTCGGTCCAGAGATCCGCCTCGATCGTCGGATTGCCACGGCTGTCGAGAATTGTTCTCAGGGTAATACTCGTTATGGTCGTCATTCCGATCACTTCACTCTTTTTACGGTGATGGGAACCACACGTTTCTGGAATTCTTCGATGGCGATCTCAAGCGGATCGATGTTTCCTGTCGTGATAAGGACGGGAGCACCCATCGAAATCTGCAGAGCACGTGCACCGATAATTCTGGCTCTTTCATATCGGGTATACGATTCCTTCATATGTCCTCAAAATTCGTTTTCATAATTGGATGGGGTCGCTGAGATTTGAACTCAGGTTACAGCATCCCGAACGCCATAGGATTCCAGGCTACCCCACGACCCCTCACTGATACGGG
>LKUD01000104.1 GCA_001412355.1 Methanoculleus sp. SDB | reverse complement strand
ACCGTTGATTTTTTTATAAAAATTGCTCGGAAAACAGGAAAATACTGTTTTTAAGTCGGTTAGAGATATCCGTTTCTCCGCAGCCATTCAACCTGCGGCTGTGTATAGCGGTAGATGATATCGCATTTTTCGTCCTGAAAACTCCAGGGAATGACGATAAGAACATCGCCCTCGCGGATCCAGACACGCTTTTTTATTTTCCCCTTGATTCTTCCCGTGCGGGTGACACCGTCGAAACACCGGACGCGGATATGGTTTGCGCCGAGCATCAGGTCAGCACTTCCGAACATCTCGCTGTTTCGCTTGTTAGGCAACCGCACTCTTACGATTGCCGGTGGCACCCCGGTATCTTTTTTCTTCCTTGAATTATAATTCGCCAGATATCTCACTCCACAATGAACAAATCACTGTGTACTTAGCGGTGTGAGCATATATCACTTGTCCCGAATTCCGGACGAAATCGGAGATAACCGGGTGCGGATTGTGAGAACCGGCTTTCCGCACACCAAAAAACCATTCCTTTTACACGAACCGGTGCGCCCCCGGGGGACCGGCAGATTCATTCGGGTACGGCCCGGACCAGTACGCATGGAAAAACAGGAAAAATGTCAGATCTGTGGAAAACCTGCGATCGGTATCCAGATACTGGGCTGCTGTTCCCAGGTCGTCTGTGCCGAGCATGCGGATCCTGTTATGGCGGGGATGAAACCGGGCGAAAAGAAGGAGTGGGGCGCCTGTTATTTTTCCCGCTATGCGGACCGGGGCGGGTGAACCGGTCGAGGAAGAGAAAGAATTGCGTCTCCGCGATGCAATAAACTACGATCCCCCGGTAGGCGGGATAGAAGCACTCCCTCGTAATTATGTGTTGATGGATATCCCGTCTTTTTGTGGTTTGTTGTGAAAAATCCCGGCGGTTTCGAGATCAGGATTCAAACTGAAACCGGAGCAATTTGTTAATTCGCCCCTGACGGCAGGAAGGGGAGAAACGGAAGGATTCGATCCCTGAGTTCATTTAGTCCGGCGTGAGAGAACCCGGCATATGCATATCCTCCGACACTTTTATTGCCCCGGATGCCCGCAAAACATCCCTATGTATCAGGTCATCGGCTCGGAAAAGCGTGTGAACGGCGTCGTGGTGGAGTACCGGGGCGACAGCGGATCGGCAACGGCACCGTTTACGTATGCAGAGCTCATCGATCTGCGGATAAATGCCTTCGACCTGCTGGAGCATCCCGGCAACTACCGCGTCGATCCCGCGAACGGCCGGATCCGCGAAACCATCCGGTAAGATAGTTCGGGGGGGTGCTACCGGGGAGACGCGATCCGCCGCCCGTCAGGCAGTCGTCTCCAACCGGGCGATTATCCGGCGGATACGGCAGGGGTCGTCGGTTGCGCATGCGTCCGCGCCACAGTCGTACGCCCGGCTGATCTCTTCCTCATTATTCAGGGTCCATGGTATTACGAGAAGACCCTCGCGGTGAGCCGATGCGACAAGTCCGGGAGTAAGGAGGTCTTTTTTCGGGAGCAGCGCACCGGCCCCCGCCGAGCGGGCGGCCGCGACAGGATCGGGCTGATCGCGCGAGGTGATCAGCCCTGTCGTCGCGTGCGGAAGCAGTACACCGGCACGGGCGATGCTGTCCGCATGAAACGATACAATATACAGCCGGTTGCCGCCCCGTTCTGCGAGCATCGTGCAGATTACGTCTTCCGTCCCCTGCTCCTTGATCTCGACGACAAGGCCGCATGCGCCCCCGACGGTGTCGCAGACCTGCGAGAGCGTGGGGATTCTCTCGCCTTCCCCGGCATCGAGGCGGTGCAGGTCGGAAAAGAGAGTGTTCCGGACGAAGCCCGTTCCGTTCGTGGTCCGGTCAAGGGTCGCGTCATGGATGACGACCGGCAGACCCTCACGGGAGAGGCGGACGTCCACTTCCACGTAATCCGCACAGCGCATTCCTTCCCTGATCGCCCTGAGCGTGTTTTCCGGTGCAACGGCACGGGCACCGCGGTGGCCTATGATCTGCATTTTTCTCCGCCTGTCATCCCGTTTTCTCGCTACTCCCTGATCATGGTCAGCATCATCTTAAACCGTGTCAGCGCAGTGACGGCATGGGGCGCACCGGCCGGAAAGATAATCGTGTCCCCTTCCTTGAGCGCAAAGGTATCGCCCGAGAGCCGGATCTCACACTCTCCCTCCAGGATCGTCACCAGCGCGTCGTAGGGTGCGGTATGCTCGGACAGTCCTTCGTCCTCGTCGAAGGAAAACAATGTGACATTGCCGGCAGGGCGTGAGAGGATCATTCTGCTCGACACCGATCCCTCCTGGTATCCGATGAGATCCTTCAGGTGGATAACCGTTCCTTTCAGTTCCGTTCGTGCTTCGTCCGTCATGCCTTCTCAGTGCCACTGTACGCCGCAGGGAGCAGAAATACCTTCTGGTGTTCCTGATTCGCCGTACCGGGGACCGCAGCAGGAGTGCACCGTGCGGTGTGCGGGTGTCTCAATCCGGCGCTATCGCCGGCAACGCAGTCCTGATACGGATGCGGCTCTCACCGGTGGAGAAGGGGAGTTTTAAGGATAGCAAAGCCGGAAAACCTCCCGGTATATTTCGAGTACCTGACATCGAGATGATCGACACGGGCCAGGGCGGGACCGACACGGCAGTATGCCACCAGCTGTGAAACGGCCGAATCGGAACCTTCGAATACTGCCTCGACACGGCGGTCGGGCAGATTTCTGATCCAGCCGGTGACGCCGGGCCGGTACGCCTCGTCGCGTGTTGCGTCACGAAAATACACGCCCTGGACACGGCCGTCAATCCGGACATGCGCATGCATGTTCATGCTTCTTCCCTGTGGTGAATATGCTCTCCGGGGATAATGACTCTTTGGGGAGCCTTTTCCGGAACCGGGTGCTGCCTGCGCATCACTCAGGGAGGATAACTGCCTGATGGCGGGGATGTGGTGCGCACCTGATAAAAATGCCCGGATATGCCTTGATTCCCCGAGGACTCTCCGTGAAGTCCGGACTGGTGATCGGCGTGTTGCATCTATCCACACCTATATCTGCTCATATGTGCAATAATCGCGGTGAGGTACAACAGTATGCGCATCTGCATAACATCAAAAGGGACGGACCCGCAGGACCCCGTCGAGGAACGCTTTGGAAGATCACCGTATTTTCTGATAATCGACCAGAAAACCGGAAAATGGACTGCGGTAACGAATCCCGTGGCAGCGGATGTGGGCGGAGTCGGACCGCGTGCAGCGCAGCTCCTCGTGGATAACGATGTTTCGGTGGTAATCACCGGCAACGTCGGAGGAAACGCCCGAACCGCACTCGAATCAGCCGGCATCGATGTGTTTCTGGTCAGGGAAGCCGCGACGGCCGCATCGGCGTATGAACTCTACCAGAAAGGCTCGCTCCAGCCGCTGTTCTGAAGTTCCATGGAAATCGCAGTAGCAAGCGGAAAAGGCGGCACCGGCAAGAGTTTTGTTGCAGCCAACCTCGGATATGCCATCTCACAGGAACGGGAGACCGTGCTGGTCGACTGTGACGTTGAAGAGCCGAACCTGCATCTGTTCTTCCCCGGGACCCCGTCGTCGGTTCCGGTAACAACGCGGTTGCCGGTTATTGACGAGGATAGCTGCACTCTTTGCGGGAAGTGCGCCTCTTTCTGCCGGTACGGTGCCCTGACGGTAACGCAATCGGGCGTCCTATTCCTCAAGGATCTCTGCCATTCATGCGGCGGGTGCGAAATCGTCTGCCCGACAGGGGCAATTTCGGAAGAAGAGTCGGTGATCGGGCGTGTGGATACCCTCCGGATACCCCCGCACCTGACCCTGATTTCCGGAATCCTGAATGTCGGCGAGATCAAATCACCCACTGTCATCAAGGCGGCACAGGCGGCGGCGGCCGGATCACCGCTCGTGATCTATGATGCCGCGCCGGGAGTCACCTGCCCGGTCGTTGAAACGCTCATCGGTTGCGATGTCTGTATTCTCGTGACGGAGCCCACACCGTTCGGGCTGCACGATCTGGATCTTGCCGTGCAGCTTGCGGGACTGCTCGGCGTACCGTCGGGTGTTGTCGTGAACCGCAGCACACCGGGGGCGGATGAAGCTCTCCGTTTCTGCGAACGGCATGAGCTGCCGGTGCTGCTCGAAATTCCTTTCGACCGGGAAATAGCACGGATTCACAACCGCGGGGAGATACTCTGCCGGTCGGATACGGCGTGGGCGGAGACATTCCGCGACCTGTTCCACCGGGCCGAAGCGCTTTCGGAGGGGGCTCTGTGATCCGGATTGCCGTGGTCAGCGGGAAAGGCGGCACCGGTAAGACGGTTGTCACCGCCGCACTTGCGGATCTCATTCCCGGTTCGCTCGTGCTTGCCGACTGCGATGTGGACGCAGCGAATCTTTCTCTTGTGATTCCCCATGAAATGAAGTCAGCCCGCCCGTATTTTGGGATGCAGTGTGCGGAAATCGACACTGAAACCTGTACCGGATGCGGGGCGTGCCGTGCTTACTGCCGGTTTGATGCAATCGAAGAGACGGAGAACGGGCTGAAGGTCAACCCGCTCCTGTGCGAAGGATGCGCAGTCTGCGAACTTGTCTGCCCGGAAAGGGCCGTTACGATGAAACCCCGCATGGCGGGAGAGATCTACGCATCATCCACGTCCCGCGGCCCGCTCTCGCACGCACGCCTGTTCCCGGGCGCGGGAACGTCCGGGCTGCTTGTGCAGGAGGTCAAGCAGGCTGCTCTCTCATCATCCGGTGAGATGCCCCTCATGCTCATCGACGGTCCTCCGGGCATCGGATGCCCGGCGATGGCCACGCTCAGCGGGATGGATGCGGTCATTATCGTGACCGAACCCAGCATCTCCGCGGTGCACGATCTCAGGAGGCTGGTGGAGGTATGCCGGGGATTTCAGGTCAGGCTCTTTCTCGTTATCAACCGGGCCGATCTGGATCCGGAGATGACGGCATCCATCCGGGAGTACTGTGCCGATGAGAACATTTCGGTACTGGGCACAATACCGTTTGATCCCGCCGTGCTCTCGGCAGTACGTGCGGGAAAACCGGTGACCGGCGGTTCATCACCCGCGGCTCTGGCGCTTTGCGAGGTCCGCGATGCGCTGTGTGCCGCACTGGGGGTGACGGAATGACGGGCCGACAGGAACCGCGCCGGCAATGTGGGCGGCGGGGGCGCCCCCGTACGGGTGCTGCCCCCCCTCAGGTGCAGGGACGCTGTTTCGAGCCCTGCCGGGTATCCGATGACCCCCGCCGCGTTATCCTGAATCCCGAGGAACTTGAAGCGTTGCGTCTTGTCGATCTCCTTGACATGACGCAGGAAGATGCGGCCGAAAAGTCGGGGATTTCGCGCAGGACACTCTGGAAGGATCTCCACGAGGCTCGAAAAAAAGTCGCGGACGCGCTCGTTAAGGGCATGATCATCGAGATCGAAGGGTGCCCTGAAAGGGCGCCGGACTGTACGTGGCGGATGTCATGCAGACGCGGGCAGCGGTACGGGCAGGCTTTCGGGGAGGGAGATCCCGATCTGTTGCCGGAATAAACATGTTTATTAATTTTTACTCATATGTGTATTAATCACGACGAGGTAATCTGATATGCCAGGATTTGATGGAACAGGGCCGCGGGGTCTTGGGGCACGCACCGGATGGGGATCCGGGCGGTGTCCTCCCCCCGCACCAAACACGACCGTACCGACTGACGAAAATGCACCGCGCCCTCTTCAGGGACCCGTCCCCGGCCAAATTCCGGTGTACGGTGTCGGCCGCGGGGGCGTCCCCCGCGGAGGTGGCCGCGGTTTCTGCCGCGGAGGCCGGGGCAGGATGGGATTTCCGAGGTGATTATACTGAGAATTGCCGTACCTCTTGACGGGAACCAGGTTTCCCCGCATTTTGGCCACGTATCTGAATTTGGTATCTACGACATCGACGGCGAAACGATAGCCCGCCGGTCGGTCCCGAGCCCGGGCCATGAACCGGGGAAACTTCCCGCATTTCTGCATGACCAGGGAGTTACCTGCGTCATTGCCGGCGGCATGGGCCCCCGCGCTGTCGAATTGTTCTGCAACCACGGAATCGATGTGGTTCTGGGTGTTTCCGGGCCGGCAGACGATGCGGTCCGGGCCTATCGTGACGGCACCCTCACGCAGGGCGAGAGTATGTGCCACCATACCGACAGCGAATTTTCGCATTGAGGCCGTAACCGGATACTCTTATTTTTTTGCGTACATCGTATGCACTCATTATCTTATCTTATGCAGGGCACGATTGCCAGTATTTCAGCTGTCGTACTGCCTGAAAGCCTGCCTTTCAGCCCGATGATCTCCGAAATGCTCATGCGGCAGGGCGATCCTGGCAAGATATAACTCTCGTCCAGAAGGTCGAGCCCGCCCCGCATAAAATCCCCGAGCGAAACCTGCAGATACGCCACTCCCGACGGCTTTCTCTGTGACACCGGGCAGACAGTCAGCATGCCGTCCGTTCCCGCCGCAACCACCACGACGGGACGAATTTTGCCGGACCCTTCTCCTCTGAACCGGAAGGGGGCGAGAACGACGTCTCCTGCTGCGTAGTGACTCATATCCGGTTATGTGTCAAGCACCCGGATAAGCGGATTGCTTTATCGATTTTTTCGGGAGTGCCGGAAAGTCCCCGGCTTATTGGATTCGTTAAAAATAATTAACTTATTGTATGACATATTAGACTCTTGTAGCATATGAAACGAAACACATTCTATCTTCTCCTGGGTGTTGTCGGGCTCATTGAGGTGGCGGTATTCTGGTGGTCCGTTGAGGCGCACATGCCTCTTTATATCGAAATTGCGTTCGTTCTCGGCGTAATCGGATTGTATCTGGCAAAACAACGGGTTGAAGAGGTTATTGAAGATGAACGGACGAAAGTGATTACCCAGCAGGCTGCGCTCAGGACGCTGCAGGTCTTCTGGGTGGTGTTTTTTACGATGGCACTCGGCGGAGTCGTTATCGGCCTCGGCGGCCCCCTGCCCCACCTTCCCCGACCCCTCCCCCCGCCTCCCGATATTCCTGTCGGACAGCATATGGGGATATTCGGGGGCATTCAGCTGGCGCTTCTCTGCGTGATGGTGTTTCTCTACGTCGGATTCAGGAGCTATTACGCCCGTAAATACGGGGAGTGGGACGACGATGAAGAATAGGATCAAGGTGTTCCGTGCCATGCACGATCTCACACAGGAAGGGCTCGCAAACGAGCTCGGCGTGACACGGCAGACCATACTTGCAATCGAAAAGGGGAAATACGACCCTTCCCTCGACCTGGCGTTTAAAATCGCGAGATATTTCGATGTCACGATCGAGGAAGTTTTTGAGTACGGCAGCTGAATTTTCTTTCACTCATAAACCGTCATATTTGACGGTGAATTCACTTTTAAAGCTCTGAATTGGGTGCAACGGGATTTCATTCCGGTAGGTTCCGCTTCATACCGCTATGTATCTGTATGTTGTCATAATGGTGTAACTCCTTCACAATTGGTAAGTTATAAATAACATAATGTAAAAGATACTTTACATGGATGTGCCCGAATGGTCACATCCTGTGTATCGAACAGAACTGGAGGAACACGAATGAAATATGGAAGAAACCTTGCCGTGCTTTTTGCCGGATGCGCAGTCATTGCACTGGTCATGGCACCGGCATGTGCTTTTGCCGGTGTCTCCGGCACGCGAAGCACTGCCGAATGTGGTATGGTGGCACCTCTCGACCGGCTCGAAGAGCAGGGGTATGATGTCTCCGC
>LKUD01000103.1 GCA_001412355.1 Methanoculleus sp. SDB | reverse complement strand
TCAATAATTTCAGTGACCACACCAGCGCCTACAGTTCTTCCGCCCTCCCGGATGGCAAACCGTAAACCTTTCTCCATAGCCACAGTGGTAATCAAACTCACTTCCATGTTTACATTATCTCCCGGCATCACTACCTCCACTCCTTCCGGCAGCGAGGCAATCTCTCCGGTCACATCAGTGGTCCGGAAATAATACTGGGGACGGTATCCCTTGACAAAGGGCTTATGTCTACCCCCTTCTTCTTTCTTCAATATGTATACTTCCGCCTTGAAACGCTTGTGGGGAGTTATACTCCCAGGGGCTGCCAATACCTGACCACGCTCTACCTCATCCTTACCTATTCCTCTCAACAACACTCCCACATTGTCCCCTGCCTCCGCATAATCCAATATCTTCCTGAACATCTCCAAACTGGTCGCCACCGTCTTGCGGGTCTCTCCAAATCCCACTATCTCTACTTCATTCTGAGGCTTGATTACTCCACGCTCCACTCTACCTGTGGCTACTGTTCCCCGCCCTGTTATACTGAATATGTCCTCCACACTCATCAAAAACGGCTTGTCCTTGTCCCTCTCCGGTGTGGGAATATAGGCATCTACTGCATCCAATAACTCATATATTGACTTCCAGGATTCCTCGCATTCATCATCCTTGCACTCCAACGCCTTCAATGCACTGCCCCTGATTACAGGAATGTCGTCTCCGGGAAATTCATACTCGCTCAATAATTCCCTAACTTCCATCTCCACCAAGTCCACTAACTCCTCTTCTCCTTCCATCTGATCCACTTTGTTCAAGTACACCACAATGGACGGAACATTTACCTGACGGGCTAATAATATGTGCTCACGGGTCTGCGGCTTGGGTCCTTCCGCCGCACTCACTACCAATATCGCTCCATCCATCTGAGCCGCTCCGGTGATCATGTTCTTAATGTAGTCCGCATGTCCAGGACAATCTACATGGGCATAATGCCGGTTCTCCGTCTCGTATTCTATATGGGCTAAATTGATAGTTATTCCCCGGGCCTTCTCCTCGGGAGCTTTGTCTATACTGTCAAATAACACAAACTCCGCCAATCCCTTCTTGGATAAAGCCCGTGTTATCGCACTGGTCAATGTACTCTTACCATGATCTACATGACCTATGGTCCCGATATTTAAATGAGGTTTCGTCCGCTCAAACTTCTCCTTAGCCATTATTTACGCTCCTTTATTTATTTGTTTATTTAGTAAATAATTTTTAAAATTAAGCCCCCGACCGGGGTTGAACCGGTGACCTCATCCTTACCAAGGATGCGCTCTACCTCCTGAGCTACAGGGGCATAACTATCAGCGGGAGACGGGAATCGAACCCGCGACAGTCGGCTTGGAAGGCCGATGCTCTACCAGCTGAGCTACTCCCGCAATTTGGCGAGGGTAGGATTCGAACCTACGAAGCCGTCCGGCAACAGATTTACAGTCTGCTCCCTTTGACCACTCGGGAACC
>LKUD01000102.1 GCA_001412355.1 Methanoculleus sp. SDB | reverse complement strand
CCCTCTTTCTTGATGAACACGGTCATTTCATCGGAATGCCAAATTTTCCCGGTATTAACTTTGTTCTTCTCAACGTAGTGTGCAAGCAGTTTCAGATACTTCTTGATCCAGCGCATCGGCGTGGTCTGTGCGACCTCAATTTCATGGAACTGCTTGAGGTGGTCGGCAATCTTACGAAGACTCACACCCTTGAAATAAAGATCCAGGGCGAGGGTAATGATCTTCGGGTCGTGCTTCATGTGCTTGAAACCCTGATTCTCCACGAACGTATAGTTGCACGCGCCGCACCGGTACCGCTGCGTCTTACCGAACCGTGTTTTCCGCAGCCCATATTTGAGAACGGTTGTACTTGAGCACATGGGGCAGGTGATCCCGTGCCAGACATGGGGTGCTTCTGCGCGCGGGGCGTCTTTCTCGATTGCCTCTTTGAGCTCTAAGGAGAACTGGACAGCGTAGATGTGTTTGCATATCTGGTGGCGGTAGACGTGATCGGGACAGTCGCACGTCCATTCGTACTTGAATCCGCCGCGCCCATACTGTTTCCGGTTGACGCGGTAGAATGCGTGTTCTTTCGACTGTGACTTGACGTACCAGACGTTCTTCTTGATTTTCTTGATATTTTCCGGTTCGGAGAGGATCACAAGCCCCCTCATCTCACGCGGGGTTGTAATTTTTTTCATCTTTGTTTACCTCTATATTTACCTATAACTTATAATATAATAAAGGTTTGGGTAAATCCATAGGTAAATAAAATTATATACTATGGGGTAAATATAGAATTGCATGGCACGGAATCCAAAATCAAATGAATCAATCCTCAATCCTGCGACGAGTTCTGGGAGTTCGCTTCGCACGACAGTTCCGGCTTTCATTAAGGACCAGTTCAATTTAAAAAAGGGCGATAAGTTCCGGTGGTCAATTGATGGAGAGCGATTGGTAATTGAGATTTTAAAAATTTAATTTAAATACTCTTTTTCCAACCATATGCCATTAAAATAACACCGACCAGTCCAAAAAATAAAATCAAGATTGTATTTGGTGAGAAAATGGATGTAGAAGGATCTATTGATAAAAGAGCCCCAATTGCAGCTCCAAAAAGAATACCCCCATAAGCGTCGATTTTCTCAAAAAACCCGTACTTTGTGTGTGCTGTGAGATATCGATTTGCTGCATCAACATCCGCTTCAGATATTATGTCCCCTTTGTGTCTCAACGAAGCAGTTGCGGACTCATTTATTAAGCTTAAAATAAAATTTGTAACATGTTTTCGAAAATCTATAAATGCTCTTTCTGAAAAAATCTGTTGGTCTAATAAGATTAATTTTCTGTTTATTTCGTCAATATCAGGAATTAATTCCTGTTCTATTGCTGTTTCATTAATCATGTTTATCACTCTTGTTTTTTAAGGGATTCAGTTTGCACTCGATTAATACTCTATCAACAATATCTTTGGCGCTATATGCAAATATTTTAACTTTATCTTCGGCCAAGATTTGTGAATATTTATTAATTCCAATAGATGCTACAAAAAGGATATATGCAACAATTAAATATCCGATTCCAACAGTTAAAAAGACAGGATTATTAGTAAAAAACCACATTAAGGTAAAAGGCACGGCCAATAATGCCAATCCCATACTGTAGAACTTCGTTATTTTGAGAATCTTTCTTACAAATGTTAATAATTCCATTGTTCGACTATAATATCCTTTAAATATATTTATTGTTTGGATCTTAAAAATTCGCCAACGAATCTTTCTTAGTTCATCAACCATCAATCAGCACCCCCCTTGAAATACCGATTTTTTGGTTGTTGATTGATAGGAGTTGAATTGGTTCCAATTTGACAGGACGACCTTTTGAACC
This sequence comes from Methanoculleus sp. SDB, assembly GCA_001412355.1. Lineage (NCBI taxonomy): Archaea > Methanobacteriati > Methanobacteriota > Methanomicrobia > Methanomicrobiales > Methanomicrobiaceae > Methanoculleus > Methanoculleus sp. SDB. The sequence continues at coordinate 21,008 of LKUD01000102.1, read as the reverse complement.
AACCGCGTGCAACACCCGTGCCAAAAAAATAGAGGCCAACCGCGAACGCAACAGAACCTTACTTATCGATCAGTTCGATGAGTTCGGAACCGTTCTCAAGGGTGTGTAACTGGTTCTCACCGATAATAAGGGTTCTTCCGACCTTTTTTTTCTTGTTGTAGTCGGTTATGACGCACATTGCGCGCGTGTGGGCGATTTCGGAGATGCTGCCGATGAGAGCGGCGCGCCGGACAATCTTCTGGGCGGGGCCGTACCCGGTGAGAATCAGTTCCTCGTGGAATTCGGCAAGCGCCTGAAACGGTGCACGCTGCATCGCGTGGAGTTTCAGTCCCATCCGTTCCAGATCCGACGGCACACTTCCGCTCGGGGGGGCGAACCGGTGTCCCACCGGGGAGGACTCGTACGAGAGAAGATCTATCGCCTCGACAATTGCGGTGTCAAATATCTCCTCGATTCTGACCGCGATATCGAGCGTCGTTCCCATACCGCTCTCGTACTTGCTGATTGTTCTCCGTGAAACACCGAGCACATGGGCCAGGTCTCCGAGAGACATCTGCTGCTGTTCACGCAGTTCCCGGAGCAGTTCGCCGTTGATATTGACGTACAGGCCTCCCGGCGAGGCATAGACCAGCGGAGGGATATGCTCAACCAGGAAGTCGTACAGGGTCGACACATTGACCGCGACGATTCCGTACCTGAGGTAGATGGCCCCGCGCTCGAGTTCCGCATCCCGCGCCCGCTCCCCGACAATCAGAGGAGTGCCCTTCAGGCACCGGGCGATGAGGGAAAGATCCTGTGCCACCTCTTCGGTGACACTGTCGATATGGGCAACCACCTTGATGACGAGGGGCTGTTCATCCTGCCGTGCGATCAGATCGAAACTGCGGGGGCGCATATCACAGCGCTCTGATACCTGATACTCACCCATGATCAGTACGCTGATGACCATCTGGAGCAGTTTCTGTTGTGACATCTGCCGTACGAATCGATATAGAATGAGAACAATATAAAACTCTGGGTTATGCTCATCGGCATCGACGACACCGATTCTCCTTCCGGCATGTGCACCACGTATATCGGGGCGCTCCTCGTACGGTGCCTCGGGGAAGCGGGCTGCACCGTCCGCGAAGCCCGCCTGATTCGCCTGAACCCGAATGTCCCCTACAAAACGCGGGGGAACGCTGCAGTGTGCATTGTGGCCGAAGGGGATGCAGAGCGTGCCTTTCAGATTGCCTGCGGCCTCGTGGATACATATGCGGATCTTGCCTGCAACGGTACGAATCCGGGAGTCGTCGTCGTTTCCGAACCCCCTGATTCCGCGTTTTACTACCGTGCGCTCCGCGAATTTTGCGGAATCGACGAGGCCGTCCGGCTCTGTGAGGCGGCGGGTGCACGGTTTCGCGGGTGGAAAAACAGACGCGGCCTGATCGGAGCATTTGCGGCGGTTGCAAGCGATCTGCCCGATATGACCTGGGAATTCCTTGCCTACCGGGATGCAGCCGTCACCGGAGTGCGTGACGTCGATCCGGCGAGCATTTTTGCCGCCGATGAGGCGACATATCCTCATACCTGGGATTCGGTGGACCGGGAAAACGGTGTTGTCGTCTGTGTTCCCCACACGCCCGATCCTGTCCTCTTCGGCATCAGGGGCGAAAGTCCGGCATGGGTCTCCCTTGCGGCAGGGATGATCCGGTCCGAACCCTCCGTCCTCACTCAGATCTACCGGACGAACCAGGGCACCGATGCGCATATTATTCCGGGCCGGGCGGGCGCCCTCGCAGAGGGATGCTCATACCGCCTGCAGGGAACCGTGGCGGCCCCTCCAGTCACCCGGCGGGGAGGGCACATCTCCCTGATTCTTGACGATGCGGGTGTTCCGGTGCGGTGCATGGCCTATGAACCGACAAAGGGCTTCCGAGACCGGGTCCGGTCCCTCATCCCCGGCGACCGGATCTGTGTTCAGGGTTCGTGGAAAGGGGGCAGCATCAATCTCGAAAAGATACGCATCGATGCCCTCGCCCCGAAAACGATCATCCGGCCCCCACTCTGTCCGGCGGGCCACGGGCGAATGACCAGTGCGGGTGCCGGGAAGGGGTACAAGTGCCGCCGGTGCAGTCTCCGGTCCCCGTATCCCGACGTGACGGACCTTCCGCGGGCACTCGCGCCCGGGTGGTACGAAGTTCCGCCCATGGCCCGGCGCCATCTCGCACTGCCTCTCGTCCGGAAGAGACTCCTCCATAATTAATGCTATATTATTTACAAAGGAAGTTTTTTAATATATTGTGGTGTACCTATTGATGGTGGTCCGATGTTTTCATTCACCAACGAAAACGTATACGCATTGTACATGACCGTACGATGTGAAACGGAACCGATGATTAACAACGTCCAGCGGGAAGCTGTCCACCTGCTTGGCACACTGGCGCACAATGGGAATGCGGATGCCCTTGCCGCCTTGCACAACCTTGCACGCACCCCGAACCTGCATCCCCTGCTTGCGGAGATGGTACGGGAAAGACTGGTAGTTCCTGAACCGGTTTAAAAAGGATCACCACCGAAATTTCGCCTGCTTACACAGCGGGGCATAAAAACCGTCTGATGGAATCACTGTAACGAATGGCGGGACGGACCGGAAACCACCCTCAGATCCATTTCCGGCAGCCATCACCACGGCGCACTCAATTCCCCGTGCGGGGAATTCATCCCGCCCCGCCATCCGTTCTCTCTTCACCTGTCCCATTCCCCTCTTTTTCTGCCGTGAACCGACCGGTTCCCGGCCTTTGGCATACCGGTACCTTGGGGGGTCCGCCCGTTCCACCGCGGTGTTAATCGCGGATGAGATGCAATTCTTGTGCACGAAGGCAGTCCGGAGGATGCGAGATCATGGAATGGGGGGATGCGGTGGTGCAGGCGAAAATCAGACCTGGGATGACGGTCGGGGAACTGGTCGAAGAGATGGGCAAATCGGGCGCGTACAACGCAGGTTCGCTCTGGCACGCGGCGAATATCTACGAGGCGATGCTCCGCGATGCGGAGGCGGTGAAATTCGTCGGGCTTGCAGGCGCAATGGTCCCGGGCGGTATGGGGGGGATCATCACCGATCTCATCGATCGCGGGCATGTGGACGTGCTGGTCTCGACCGGCGCGAACCTGACCCATGATATCATCGAGGCGATCGGGTGTTCCCACTACCACGGTACTGCGCGGTGTGACGACGTGATGCTGCATGAGGAAGAGATCAACAGGATTTACGACGTCTATCTTCCGAACGAAGCCTTCGTCAGGTTTGAAGAATTTATGCAGGGTATCTTTTCGGAGCTTCCCGGCGGCAGTTCGCTCTCCATCGCCGATCTCCTGCACACCATCGGCATGCAGCTGTCCGGGGGCATTCTCGCGACGGCTGCCGCCCGTGATATCCCGGTCTACTGCCCTGCCATCCAGGACTCGATGATAGGGCTCCAGTACTGGCTTTTCGATCAGACGCATTCGGTGACGATCGATGCGTTTCGCGATATGCACGGCCTCATGGACAGGTGCTTCTCCGCGAGGCGTGCGGGTGCGCTGCTCATCGGGGGCGGTGTTCCGAAGAACTACATCTTTCAGAGCATGCTCATGACGCCGGAGGGATTCGATTATGCGGTGCAGCTGACCGGGGATCGCCCCGACCTGGGCGGACTGTCGGGCGCAACGCTCGAAGAAGCGAAATCATGGGGGAAGATCACCGGTGAAGCCCGTGCGATGACCGTGTACGGCGATGCAACGATCACCCTGCCCCTGCTCGTGGCCGCCGTGCTGGAGAGGATGGCAGAATGACCGACCTGATCCTTGCACTGGATGTGACGGGCCCTGATGAGGCGCTTGCGATTGCCGAAGTATGCGCCCCTCTTGTCGACCGGATCAAGCTCGGGTATCCCCTCATACTGGCCGCCGGCCTCGGCATCGCCGGTGAGATCGCCGCATTCGGGTGTCCCCTCATCGCGGACTTCAAGGTCGCCGACATCCCGAATACAAACCGCCTGATCGCCGAACAGGTCTTCGATGCCGGATTTTCCGCGCTGATAACCCATGCATTCACCGGATCCGATTCGGTATCGGCGTGTGTGGAAGTCGCCCATAACAACGGGGGCGAATGCTATGTCGTTGCCGAGATGAGCCACCCGGGCGCTGTCGAATTCTTCCATGGCGGGACCGCGGAGCGCCTTGCAGAGACGGCAGTCCTGTGCGGTGCGGACGGCATCATCGCTCCTGCGACCCGTCCCGATCGGATTCGTGCGCTCCGGCAGGTGATCGGAGAGAGGAAAATCCTGTCGCCCGGTGTGGGGGTACAGGGTGGCCGGATGGAAGAGGTGCAGGCGCTGGTGGACGGCGTGATTGTGGGCAGGTCGATCTACGGGGCCCCGGATCCCGCAGCCGCGGCCCGGTCATTTGGCGCGCTCCGCCGATGATGAGCACTCCGCACCGAGGCCCTCCGGGGCCGGTGACGAACCCTATGAGTAGACTGAGGCGGACGTTTCCGTGGCACTGCCGCGGAATAAACACATAAATACTAAGGAATTAAGGTTATGAGCATGAACTGGACTCCGGAACAGCGGAAACTGGCCGAACGCTACGGCTCTCTCGACGAGATCCCGGTGGCCGAACGGCGGTACAAATGCCACACGTGTCACCATGTCGTGGACGAGTCGCCCTGCCCCTGCTGCGGGGAAACGCACCTCGAGGTGATGTGCCCTCTCGACCACTGCCACTGCTCCCATCATATCATCGAGCGCATCGATTACTGCCCTCTCTGCGGACAGGCGATCTGCCCCGAGTGCGGCAGCCATGATGTCACCCAGGTCTCCCGCGTGACCGGCTATCTTGCGGATGTGGGTGGCTGGAATTCGGGAAAACAGCAGGAACTTAAAGACCGGGTCCACTATTCTGTTTCATGAGGTATTATATCGCGGATTCCACTCTTTTTCTTCGCGGTTTATTCACTGCCGTGAGCACGGGCGCAGGCGGGGGGCTCGCACGTGTTTCGACGATTGTCAATCATACCGTATCCGCCGATTTCCGGGAGGACGATCCGACGCGGTATCTGGAGGTGATTGTGGCGGCGGAAGGCCTGCCGCCCTCGTTCTTCGGCCTGCTGACTGCGGTGTCCATGAACGCACTCTGCATCCTGCAGTATGATTTTATCACGGTCTTCGTAACGGCAGGTTTCAGTCCGGGGCACACGGACGGCGCGGGAACGATAAATATCATCGTTCACAGTAACGAGGGTTTTTCTGACGCGGCATTGCTTGGGGCTGTTATTACCGCGACCGAGGCAAAGGCGGGGGCGCTTGCCGCAATGGGGCGTGCCTGTACCGGTACGCCGACAGATGCCGTCGTGGTTGCCTGCGATGCCTCAGCCGTCCCGCGACACCGGTATGCCGGTCCTGTCACGCCCGCCGGCAGCCGGGTGTATGAGGCGGTATCCTTCGGTGTCCGGGAAGCGCTGATGCGCCATGAGGGGCAGATTCGGCGCAGTACAGCCTCATTTTTCATCTTCAGCCGGTTCGGCGGGGAGCACTGGGTGGAGTGGAAACCCGATGCATGCCCGTGGTACCCGTGCCACTATCCGGGGCAGTCCTGCGAGTTCTGCTATTGCCCTCTCTATCCCTGCGGGGATCCCGCTCTCGGAAAAGAGGTTCTCAGTTCGTCGGGCGGCACGGTATGGAGCTGCGAAGACTGCACGCTGCTCCACGACCCCGGCACCGCCGCATACCTGAGGCGGAACCCGGAGGCATCGCTCGGGGAGCTCAGGCGAAGAAGGAAAAAAAAGTGATGTAACTGCCTGCGTTATTCGCTGATACCGAGCGCATTCAGGAGCTCGGCGAGCGGAATGGCGTGCGCCTGGGCGGCTTCGCGGATCGTCTCCCCCTTTGCCATCGCGCATCCGAGGCATCCCATCCCGAATCTGAAGAAAATGTCCGCTGCTTCCGGTTTTTCCCGAAGAACATCCATAATCATACTGTCTGCACTTAAAACCATGGGATCAATATATGCGGGCACTTCTACTTAAACATTCAAGTCACCCGGCGGTACGGGGCATCCGCGGTTTTTCACTTTCACACCACAAAATAAGATCTTTAAATTCCCAGCACAGCGAATATCTGGGTGGAGATGTGAATATGGATTCGGTTCCTGATGTTGTTGAAAGAATCTCCCGTAAAATTGAAGAGAAGGGGGTCAGCGTATCCCGTGAAAAGGTCGGCAGCAAACTCAACCTGCTGATCTCGGATTTCGGCATCCCTCCCGAGGAAGCGGAGCGTGTCGTCACGAACGAACTCATGCGCGAATATAATCTCTCACCGTCATCGGGCGGCGGGGGACAGGTGCAGCAGCGCGAGATCAGGGACGTGGGCGCCGGCGAGTGGGTGACCATCGAAGGCAAGGTCGTTTCGGTTTCGGAGCCCCCGTCACCATCGATCGCCCAGAGCGGCATCATCGCCGATTCGTCAGGTGCGATACGGTTTGTGATCTGGGCGAAGGCGAATGCGCCGCTTCTCCAGGAACGGAGCTGGTACCGGCTCGAGGCCGCCGTGGTCGACGAATACCGGGGAGTCCCCAACCTGAAAATCCATTCGGGTACGACGATTGTGCCTCTCGAACATGACCGTGCGCTTATCCCGTCCGTCGTTCCCATATCCGACCTGAAACCGGGCGTCGGGAGCATCCGGGCCAAGTTCATCGAGGAATGGGAACCGCGGCACGAGCGGATGCTTCAGTCCGGGATACTGGGCGACGAATCGGGAACTATAAAATTCGTCCTCTGGAACGACGGGGATAGGGAAAAACTCAGACTGAATACTGTTTATACGATCTATTACGCATCGGTCGAGGAATTCAACGGCAGGCTGTCGCTGAACCTCAGCACCGGGATGTACTCGGACGAGGAGATAGACATCGAAGTAGCCCGCGGGACGCACGAGGCATCCGGTGTCATCGCCCATCTGGGACCGGGTTCCGGCCTCATCAGGCGGTGTCCTGTCGAAGGCTGCAACAAGGTCCTGTCCCGCTACAACGAATGCCCGATTCACGATGTCCAGAAAGAGTTTCGCTGGGATCTCCGCATCACCGGCGTGATCGACGACGGGGAGGAGGCCACCAACGTCTTAATCCAGCGCGACGTCGCGGAAGCACTCAGCGGAATGACGCTTGAGGAGGCTGTTTCGGTTGCGGAGAACAATCCGCTCGGATTTGACGACGTCCTCGACCGCATGAAGCAGGCCGTTACGGGACGGTATGTGCGGTGCCGCGGCAATGATATGGGCGGAACGATCCTTGTCCGGGAATGTTTCCGTACCGCCTTCGATGCGACGCGCCATGCAGCGCTCCTGAACCGGGCAGCCGTCACCCCGGGAGGTGACCGGTAATGTCGGTACCGGATCGGCTGGCTCGATTCAGGCGCGAACCCGCCCGCCGGATCTTCGCATCCGAGCTGCGCGAGTCACGCCTCCAGTTCAAGGACGGCAACGATGAAAAGAGCCCGAGTTTTGTTCTTCTTCCCACCGGGGAGCGCTCCAACCGCATATTTCTCGTCGGTAAAATGACCCAGAAGGATAAGAAGGGTGACCAGAATGTGTTTTACACTATCCGGGTCGAGGATACCACCGGTATATTTTTCGTAAACGCCGGGAGTTATCAGGATGAAGCGATGCGCCAGATCCGCCAGATCGAACCGGGCGGATATGTGGCGGTTGTCGGAAAACCGACCGTGAGGACAACCCCTGACGGCTCTGTTTTTGTCTCCGTGCGGGCGGAATCGGTCACTCCCGTCGATGAGGAGACATTTCGGATCTGGACGCTCGACACCGCGGAACAGACTCTCGGGCGTCTCGACCGGTTCGGAGAAACGGAAGATTCGGTGAAGGCCCGGGAATTTTACACCACCGACTCCCTGAAGTACCGGCAGATCGTGTACGATGCCCTCGTCAGGATACAGCCCTGATTCTTTTTTTCGGACCTTTTATTCCGGTGTTGTGCGGCGCCTTCCTTTCCACTCCCCTTTCAGTTCCGGGTAGTCTGCGAGGATTTTACTGACAGTGCTCCGTGAAACGGCAAATTTTCTGCAGATAGCCGAAATGCTCTGCCCGTCCCTCCGGGCTGAAAGGAGTTCCTGGATCTTCGGTGCATCAAGCGCCCGGGGGCGCCCGATGGGCCGTTTCTTTTTCTGGACGGACGGAGCCCTTTTATCGGTCCTGTCCGTATGGCGGTAAAAATCAAGAAAAACGATGAAGTCGGCGAGCGCATCCCGCTGCTGGTCCGGGTCTCCACGGTATCCGATGAAATTGTGATCCGCCCATATGACAACGAGCCCCCTGTCGACGAGTGCTCTCAGCTCCCTGACACAATAATCGCAGTTGCGTGAAAATTCAGGGAGGCTGTAGATTATAATAGTCCGTATCCCATTATCAAGCGCAAATTCGATCATCCGCTGATATTCGTCCCGCTTTTCGGGTGGTTTCGAGGATTGGCGGTAATCGTGGAAAGTTTTCCTGACCGAAAATTTGTATTTGCAGAATTGCTCGATAGCATCTTTCTGGTGTTTAAAATCGCTTTTTTTTCGAGTGCTCAAATATACAACCGAATCTTCCTTCATTAATGAGATGGTTTTTAACCCATTATATAAATATGTTTACATGCTAACCGGCGCTGTGGGAAAAAAGGAGGGTTATTGTATATCCTGAGAGGCGGCAGGCCGCTTCCGCCACCTCTTCCACGAATCGACGACATCTTTTCCTTCGAGAAAGATAAGACCATGCCGTTTTGCATATTTCCGTGCATCTTCCTTGGAGAGTGCCCTGCCGGTTTCATCGTCAAGCATCTCGCAGACCGTAACCGACGGAGTTATCCCCGCCATTTCGGCGAGCGCTATTGAGAGTTCCGTCTGCCCGCAGCGCTGTTCGAGGAGGGCATCGGCGGCGCGAAGGAGGGGGACATGGCCGGGTGTCCGGAATTCCGCCGCAAAGTCGTGGCCTCCTCCGTTCAGCGACTGTTTTACCTGGTCCGCAACCCGTGTGATGGTGAGCGCCCGGTCGTTGTCGGTAATTCCGGTAAACGTCTTGCGGTGATTCACCCACAGGGAAAACGAGGAGTGATTTTTCCGATCGTAGGGAATTTCCCCCTCTTTTTCTGCAAAATCGGTCGTTTGGAGGATGTCGCTCGCAAACGGAAGTCCCAGCCGTGCCGCCGCTTCGGGGTGGACTGCGGTGCAGATCAGTCCGCCGGCATCCTTCCGCATCTGAAGAATATGGCGCCGGGTCACCGCATCAGATCGGATAATGAGATCCGTCTCCCCCTCGCGGTCGTCAAAATCATACAGCAGAATGAATTCTCCGTTTTTCAACGCTTCAACAGCTCTGTCAATCATGTGGCCACCTCGACCGTTACACTGTCCGTTTCCTGCAACCCCAGCTCTTTCCGGAGTTCTGCGGGCGAGATTATCTCGATGATGTCCTCCGGGTAGTGAGACCGGCCGGGCACGACGATAGCACAGGGATAATCACCGATTGTGCAGGGGAGGCATTTTGCACTCCCGAATGTTCTTCCGTCGGCGATAAAGCCCTCGATAGGAACCCAGCGGTATCCTTCGAGCTTTTTTCTGATGCCGATGCTTGCAGGCCAAAGCCTGATATTCAGCGTTCCCGGAAAGGGCTCAAAGCCGAGTTTTTCGACGAATTGACTGTGGTATCCGGGGATGCTCACGTAATAACGTCCTTCCCCGAGGCCGTCAATCACGATTCCATGGAGGATCGTGTGCCCCGATGTGTCCTCGAAAATGCTGCGGTAATCCGCATATTCGTTTGAGAGAGTATCTCCGCCTGCTTCCGTGATGGCGATGTACTGGCCGTCAGCCCTGATGGAGCGCGTGATCATCCCCTGTGCTTCAAGAGAGATCAGCCGTCGTGAGGCGGTCTGCGGGCTGATGCCGAGCTCTTTTCCGAGCGACTGCGACGAGACCCGCACCTGCCCTGACAGACCCCGCAGGAGCGCGATGGATTTCAGGCACTGGAGTTCCTCTGCCATTACCATGGATATCAAAATTGAGATGCATACTATATATGAGTTTGGACGGGTGCGCGACCCCCGATGTCGTGGAATGTCGAAGTGACATTCGCTAATTATTTAAATCCGCTTCACGCATCTATTTACCATGAAATCCGGGCTGCGGCATCAGCTTGCCGAGAAGATGGCAGGTGAAATTACGCTTTCGGACTCTCCCGGCCAGGCACTCAAAAAGTGGCGGATGAACTTCAATATTCCGCAGGGAGTGCTCGCAGAGCACCTTCAGGTATCGCCTTCCGTGATCAGTGATTACGAGGGGGGAAGGCGGAAAAGTCCGGGCACCGCAGTCGTCGGAAAGATTGTCGACACGATTCTCAGCATCGATGAGGCGCATGGTGGCAAAAGCATCAAGAAATTCGCCAAAATTCTCTACAGTGAGTTTGACGAAGACGTGATCTACGACATCCATGACTACGCCTCACCGGTCCCGCTCGGCATGATCGCCGAGGCGATCTCCTGCGAGCTGCTCTGCGGCTCGATGGATCAGCAGATCTACGGGTATACCGTAGTCAACAGCCTCAATGCGATCCTGCAGCTCTCAGCAAACGAGTTCAACAAAATCTACGGCTGGAGCACAGAGCGCGCACTGATTTTTACGAATGTTTCAGGCGGCAAGTCTCCGATGGTGGCGATACGCGTCACCCCGTTCAAACCGCGTTCGGTAATTCTTCAGGGAATCGATGTGGAGCATGTGCATCCGCTCGTCTCCCGTCTTGCGGAACGCGACCGGATCACGGTGCTCTGCACGCGGCTTGAAATACCGGAGATTGTCGGAATTCTGAGGGACAAACCATGGTAGGCATTGTTACATACGGCGCATACATTCCGCGCTATCGTATCCGTATCGGGGAGATTGCACGGGTATGGGGCGCCAACGCAGACGATATCAGCGGCGGACTCGGTGTTTACGAGAAATCCGTCCCCGATCTGGATGAGGATACGATCACGATCTCCGTTGAGGCGGCACGAAACGCCCTCCGGCGCCGATCCATCGATCCGGAAGGCATCGGTGCCATCTATGTCGGGTCGGAATCCCACCCGTATGCGGTCAAGCCCACCGCCTGCACGGTGGGCGAGGCGATCGGCGCCACCCCCGCGATGACGGCGGCAGACTACGAATTCGCCTGTAAGGCAGGTACTGCAGGTGTCCAGACCTGCATGGGTCTCGTAAAGAGCGGGATGATCCGCTATGGCATGGCGATCGGGGCCGATGTGGCACAGGGCGCTCCGGGTGATGCGCTGGAATACACGGCTGCGGCAGGCGGAGCCGCCTTTGTCATCGGCAACGACGATCCGATTGCGGTCATCAACCACACGTGCTCCTTTACAACGGACACTCCTGACTTCTGGCGACGGGAGGGCCAGTCATTCCCGCGCCACGGCGGCCGTTTCACCGGTGATCCCGGATATTTCAAGCATGTGCAGGGCGCCGCCCGGATGCTGTTCGATCAGATTGGCACGAACGCGGCCGATTACGACTATGCTGTCTTCCACCAGCCCAACGCCAAATTCCCCCAGCGTGTCGCGGGCATGCTCGGTTTCTCACGGGAACAGCTGGCACCCGGTCTCGTTGTGCCGACACTCGGCAATACGTACAGCGGGGCCTCGCTTATCGGACTCGCCGCGACACTTGATCACGCCGGACCCGGAGACAGGATATTCGTCACCTCCTTCGGCTCGGGCGCCGGGAGCGATGCTTTCGACATCGAAGTCACGGACGCGATCACCTCGGATCTCTTTACCCTCGGGGCCGCCTCCACCGTTACGGAGCTCCTCTCAAACCCGATTTATCTCGACTATGCACAGTATGCCAAACACAAAGGGAAGATCGTGATGCAATAATGAGAAAAGTCGCAGTTATCGGTGTCGGATGCACACCGTTCGGTGAAAAATGGGAGACGTCCTTCCGGAATCTCTTTGTTGATGCCGGGGCCCGTGCACTTGAGGATGCGGGCATATCCGGCGAACAGATCGACGAACTCTTTGTCGGAAACATGAGTGCGGGCCGTTTTGTCGAGCAGGAGCATATCGGTGCACTGATCGCGGATTATGCGGGGCTTGCCACAAAACACGTTCCCTCCACCCGTGTCGAGGCGGCGTGCTCGTCGGGGGGCCTCGCGTTCCGGCAGGCGGTTACGGCGGTCGCAAGCGGCAATGCCGATATCGTGGTCGCGGCAGGAGTGGAGAAGATGACCGACGTCGGCACCGGTGCGACGGTGGACACGCTGGCGGGAGCTGCCGACCGCGAATGGGAAGGGTTCCCCGGGGCGACATTCCCCGGCCTGTACGCGATGATCGCACGGGATTATATGCACCGGTTCGGGCTCACCCGCGAACAGCTTGCCATGGTCGCCGTGAAAAACCACAGGAACGGTGCAAAGAATCCCAATGCGCAGTTCCAGAAGGAGATTACGATCGACACCGTGATGCAGTCGTCACTTGTCGCCGATCCCCTGCGCCTCTTCGACTGCTCCCCGATCACGGACGGTGCCGCAGCGGTCATCGTCGCTCCGCTGGAACGTGCCCGTGAATTTACCGACACGCCAGTGCAGGTATTGTCGAGCGCACAGGCAAGTGACACCATTGCCCTGCACGACCGGCGTGACATCAGCACGCTGGACGCAACCGTCGCCGCCGGCAACCGCGCGTTCCAGCTTGCCCGATGCGAACGGAAGGATATCGACATGATTGAGGTGCACGACTGTTTCACGATAGCGGAGATCTGCGCCATCGAGGATCTCGGGTTCTGCAGCAAGGGTGATGCCGGAAGGCTGACAGAAGAGGGGTACACCGCACTTGACGGCACGCTTCCGGTGAACCCGAGCGGCGGCCTGAAGGCATGCGGCCACCCCGTGGGCGCCACCGGCATCAAGCAGGTGTACGAGATTGTGACGCAGCTTCGCGGCGAGGCATCGGGCCGCCAGGTGGACGGAGAGATTGGTATGGCCCACAACGTCGGCGGCACGGGTGCCACCGTCGTGTGCAGTATTCTGGGGGTGATCTGATATGTCGGTCGCACGATTCTGGAGGAAACAGCCCCAGCGGTATAACCTGATCGGAACGCGCTGTGAAACCTGCGGGACTGCGTTCTTCCCTCCCCGGAGCTTTTGTCCGGAGTGCAGGCGCGACGGCAGAATTGTGGAGCATACGTTTGCGGGAACGGGGAAGGTCGTTACCTTCACCGTGATCAGGACCGCGAGTGAAGCGTTTGAGCTTCTTACTCCCTATGTCCTCGCGATCGTCGAACTTGACGAGGGGGCACGGCTCACCTCGCAGATCGTCTGCAGCCCCGACGAAGTCTTTATCGGGATGCCGGTGAGAAACGTGTTCCGGAAGCTCGGCTCCGACGGAGAATCCGGACCTCTCTATTACGGGACAAAGTTCATCCCCGCCCTATAACTTTTTTACCGGTTCCTCATCTCCACATCATAGACCGCATGGTGCTGCGCGGGTGAATAGGACCTGACTTCCCGTTCGGTGATCCGTCCGCCCGTCATGTTCCGGAGGAGAGGGAGATATTCGCCCGTTTCGGACTGGAGCACATAGAAATGAATGGTCCCGCCGTCCCTGCAGAGGCGTGCCGCGCTTCCGAGGAATCCGGCGGCGGAGACGGGAAGGTTCATGATGATCCTGTCGAACGCCCGTGGGAGAACGCCTGCGAGGTGGCCGGCATCGGCGAGGACGGGCACGACATTCCGCCGCCGGTTCAGCATGATGTTCTCCGCCATCAGGTGCACGGCCGCGGGATTGATGTCGCACGCGTACACCACCCGTGCATGTGCCGCGAGTGCGACGGCGAAGGGTCCGACCCCCGCAAACATGTCAAGCACCCGCTCGCCGGTCTCCAGCAAACCGGCAATATGCTGCCGCTCGTTTGCGAGACGTGCGGAGAAGTAGGCGACGGCGAGATCGATCTCGAACCGCATGCCGTACTCGGTGTACCGGGTGCGGGTCGTGGTCTCACCCGCAAGTACGATGAACCGGCGTGTCCTGTAGGTCCCCTCCACAGCGCTTTCCGGGTAGAGGACCGTGTGCAGGCCGGGGCGGGCCCGGAGCAGGCGGCTCGCCTCCTCCGGGTCATTTTCCTGCATGATGGCAATGCCGCCCACCAGTTCGTGGCGGGGCAGGTTCTCCGCGACAGGGTGCGGCTGGAAATCCGCCCGGCCTGTGGCCCCCTCCGCCCGAAGCACCGGAAACAGGATACGCCCGCCGTCTCTGCGGGGTCGGAGTGTCCGGTCCAGGATCCCCCGTCCGAGGAGATCCTGCCGTACGGTTTCCGCCTCTCCCGGCTCCACTGCCACACACCACTGTTCCCGTGTTCCGGTCATTCCCATCCCTCTTATGCTGTCAGGGTGACATGTATGCATGGAAGATTATCTCGGGAGGCTAAAAAAGGGGACACTGAAGCTCTACGCACTGGAGCAGGAACTCGCCCCCGAAGAGGCCGTTCGGGTTCGCCGGACGTACGTCGGAGGGGAGACGGGAGCCGATCTTTCCGCACTCGGGAAATACTCGATCGGCATCGACCGTGTCGTGCAGCGCAATTGCGAGAACATGATCGGTGTCGTACAGGTTCCCGTCGGAGTGGCAGGGCCGATCGCTCTCAACGGCGAGTATGCCACAGGATCCTACTATCTGCCCCTTGCCACCACCGAAGGGGCGCTCGTCGCATCCGTAAACCGTGGCTGCAGCGCCATTAGCCGGGCCGGCGGTGCGGACGTGCGCATCCTCCGCGACGGTATGACCCGTGCCCCGGTGTTTTCCACGCGGGATGTCGATCACACGCTGCGCACCGTCCGGTGGGTGGAGGCGCATATCGACGACCTCCGCGCCGCCGCCGCGGAGACGACGCGCCACGGCCGCCTTCTGGATATCCTGCCGGTTGTCACGGGTACGAATGTATTCCTCCGGATGGAATTCGATACGAAAGATGCGATGGGCATGAACATGGTGACGATTGCGAGCGAGCGGATTGCCGGGGTCGTGGAGCGGGAGACCGGGGCGCGGCTTATCGCCCTCTCCGGAAACGCGTGCACCGATAAAAAACCCGCTGCCATCAATGCCATTCTTGGTCGGGGCAAGACGGTGCTTGCCGGGGTTTTCCTGACCGACGAGCAGGTACAGGGGATCTTCAAGACCGATGCGGCGACACTGGCGGACGTCAACAACCGGAAAAACCTGGTGGGCTCGGCGCGTGCCGGGTCGCTCGGCTACAATGCCCACGCGGCGAATGTCGTGGCGGCCATGTACATCGCCTGCGGGCAGGATCCCGCCCATGTCGTCGAAGGGAGCAGCTGCATCACCACGGTCGACCGACAGGAAGGGGGTGTGTATGTTTCCGTGACCCTCCCGGCAGTGCAGGTGGGGACGGTGGGCGGCGGGACCGGCATCGACACGCAGGCTGCCTGCCTCCGTATGCTCGGAGTCGCCGGCGGCGGCGATCCGCCGGGGAGAAACAGCAAAAAGTTCGCCGAGATCATCGCAGCCGGTGTGCTTGCGGGAGAACTCTCTCTCCTCGGCGCACTCGGCGCCGGCCACCTCGCACGGGCGCATGCCAGGCTCGGCCGGGGATAATGCCCTACACCCGGTACCACTTCATCATGACGGCGGCGGTCTCTCCGTCGGAGTAGTATTCGGCAACCATGAGCACCTGCCTGTACCCGAGCCGGTGGTAAAAGGAACGTGCACCCGTATTGGTCTCCCGGACTTCAAGCGAAACGGCGGTGGCCCCTTCCAGCATGCATACCTGCTCGACATGCCGCACCAGCATGCTGCCGATCCCCCTGTGCCGGTATTTCGGGCTGACCGCGAGGTTCATGATATGGCCATACCGCTCCACGCCGGTGTTTTCAATTCCCGCTGCAATAAACCCGGCAATGCAACCCCCATCCTCCACGACAAAACAGGTTGACGGATAATAGGCAAGCGCCTCGAGAAATGTCTCCCGGTTCCAGGGATCCGGAAACGATTCCCGCTCGATGATCTCGATTGAGGGCATGTCCTCAAACCGTGCGCTCCGCAGACGCAGCTTATCTTTTCCGGGCATCGGCATTGCTCGTGGGATATGCATATGTAGGTTCGCCGTACACATTAGTGTAGTCTTTTCAGAAATAGCATGGCGGTTTTTCTCATGGTGGCGCTCTATCGTTTTGCGGCTCTTCGGCCGGAACACTCGAAATCAGCTGTTATCCCTTCGGTTCCCTACGACGTGGTCAGCACCGAAGAGGCGCGGGAAGCTCTTCGAATAAATCCTGACTCGTTTTTCCGTGTCATCCGCTCCGATGCGCTGCTGCCCGGACTGGCGCCGGACGACGGGCGCGTCTACGAGACGGCACAGAAGAATTTTAACGACATGGTGGCAGCGGGACTCTTCGTCCGCGATCAAAAACCCGGGATGTACATCTACCGCGTCAAGCAGGGGGGAGCCATCTATACGGGGCTTGTCGCCTGCCCGTCAGTCACGGATTACGCGGAAAACCGCATCCGGCGCCACGAACACACGCGATATGACAAGGAGGAGGATCGCACCCGCCACATCGATGCGACGAATGCCCATACCGGGCTCGTGGTCCTCCTGTACCGTGACACCGGGGATATTTTCGATTATCTCGCCTCGATCGTACCGGATCGCGAACCCGATGCGTGGGTGAAGACCGGGCAGGGTGTCGTACACGAGATCTTTTGCATCACCGACGAGGAGGTGCTCGCCCGGATCGAGGAGATGTTTGCCGGTGTCGATGCCCTTTATATTGCGGACGGGCACCACCGGGCCAAGTCCGCGGTGACGGTGGCGGAGAGGCGACGGAACCTCGGTACATATACGCCGGGGGCAGGAATGTTCATGGCGATTCTCTTTGCGGAGAACCGTGTCAGGATACACGGCTACAGCCGCCTTGTAACGGATCTTGGTTCGTATACGCCGGAATCCTTCCTGCACAGACTCGCGGACTTTTTCGACGTGAAACCCTACGGGGAGATCGACGACACGGTGGTGTGCATTCCTCCGCTTCGCGAATCGCATGTGCCGGTGCATATCGTCCATATGTACCTCGGGGGCGTCTGGTACGAACTCTCCCGCCCGGTCGCGAACCCGAACGACCCCGTCGATTCGCTTGACGTCGCAATGCTGCAGGAGACCGTCATGGAAGGTCTCCTCGGCATCAGCGATCCCCGGGGCGATCCGCGGCTCCAGTATCTCGGAGGCGCCCGCCCTCTTGCCGATCTTCAGCAGAAGGTTGATTCCGGTGAATTCGCCGTTGCGTTCTCGATGCAGCCGGTACCTATCTCAACCGTGCTCTCGATTGCCGACAGGGGCCGTGTCATGCCCCCGAAATCAACCTGGTTTGAGCCGAAACTCCTCAGCGGTCTCGTTGTCCACACTCTCTGACGCGGGCAGGTGCCGGTGCGGATCACAATCTTTTCGTGTGCAGGAGCCGATCTCTTCTTTCCATGATTAGCATCGCACTCCCAAAAGGTAGCCTTGAACAGCAGACACTGCAGCTGTTTAAGGAGGCGGATCTCGAAGTGCGCAGAACAGATCGCGACTATAACCCGAAAATCAACGACGTACGTATCGGCAAAGTGAAAATACTCCGCCCACAGGAGATTCCCCGGTACGTGCAGATGGGATATTTCGACTGCGGCATTGCCGGAATCGACTGGGTTCGCGAATCGGGAGCGACCGATGTCGTCGAGGTGGCGGATCTGTCCTACAGCAAAACCGGCGAGGGAAACGTGAAAATCGTCGTGGCGGTTCACCAGAGCGAACCCATCGATGATGTCTCCCAGATCCGGCCGAAAAGCCGGGTGACGACCGAGTACCCCGAGATTACACGTCAGTTTTTTGAGCGGGCGGGAATTGATGTCGAGCTCTTTCCGTCGTATGGCGCCTCGGAAGCGAAAGTGCCTGATTTGATGGATGTGGTGGTGGATCTGACGGAGACGGGGAGCACGCTCCGGAAGAACGGGTTGAAAATTATCGGCGAGATCATGCAGTCGCACACCGCCATTCTCGCGAACCGGGAGGCGCTTGCAGATCCCGTGAAGAAAAAGGAGATCGAAGAGATCCGGACGCTTCTCCTGGGAGTGATCGAGGCACGCAATCAGGTGCTGCTCTCCCTCAACGTGCCGGCGGCTGTGCTGGAGCGCGTCATATCCGTTCTTCCGGCCATGAAGACACCGACCGTCTCCCGGCTGCACGGCATCGACTATTTCAGTGTCCAGACGGTGGCACAGAAAGGGCAGGTCAACGATCTCATTACCCGGCTGAAGGATGCGGGTGCGGAAGATATTCTCGAAATTCCGATTACAAAAATTGTGCGGTAGGGATTTTTTGCCCCCTTCCTATTCTATTCCCCATCCCCTGCCGTAGCTGCCGGCGCAGGGGATGCAGACAACGTTACCATCGCGGATCCGGGCGCGGGATTCGGCCACCGTCTCCCCGCACGACGTGCAGATCGCCGTGGCGAACAACCGTGCGGGTTCCGGGATCGTGACGTGGGTCGGTGTCACGTCAAGCAGTTCGTCGTCAGGTAGTGCCAGGAGTGCGTCGACGACATCCCTCGTGCGGCGGAGCATTTCGACTTCTTCACCGGGTTTGGCATCACCGTCCCTGACCCTTGTGCGCAATGCCGGCAGGCCGGGATCGAGGGTCTCGGTCGATAATGGTTTCACGGCAATGCGCACCCCTCTGCCCGACGGACGGAGGAAGAAGGTGTACACGGACTTGCCGAAATCACGCAGGATAAGATTTCCTTTCCCGACGGTACATCCGGTGACGACCTGAATGGCGTCGATCCCGCAGGCATCGTTTTCGACTACAGCGACAAGCTCCTCGTCCTCCGCCCTGCCTTTCCGGCATTCTTCCAGGGCACGTCTGGCGACACGGTACCCGAATGCAAGTCCGGGGCAGACGTGCCCATGGAATGAAACGGCATCGTCAAAGGAAGCCGGTGCTCCGGAAGTAACACGTGTTGAGAATTTTTTCATACGTATGTGTGTGCCGGGACGACATTTAAGGATTTACGGGAGGGCAGATTGGTTAACGCTACTGGTAATCAATAGTAAAAAATTATATATAGATTGTATGGACACTATTGTCTGTGAACTTGCCGGCAGCCATCCGGGGCAATAAACGCCATGTTACGGTCATTTTGGTGCCAGGCGCCGGTATCCGGCTCGATTGGCGTGCGTGCACCGGATCGCTCGCCGCCATTACCTGTCAGGGATTATTCGCCGCACGATAATACAAGGGAAGGATATCTGCTATGCATGCAAGGAACGCTGTGATAATTTTTCTCGTAATCGCCTTCAGCGTCATAGGCGGCTGTACCGGGGGGGCGCCGGTGGAGGCACCCCCGCCCGGAGGCACATCCGCCATTACCGGCATTACCGCACCGGAAGAGGACGGATACGTGTCGTTGGACCTCGCAATGGACACCCTTGCGCTCTACGACGCGGAAGAGCTGCTTTCCACGGACGGTATGGCCATTCACATGGTGTCCGGTACGGGGGTTGACGCCACAGGAAATGCGAAACGCTGGATGCTGGGTGCGACCCGGGGATATGAGGCGTTCATCCTGATCTATGAAGGCGGTGAGTGGCGCGAGTATCCGTGGGGAGGAGCACTTCCTGAACAGGCGATCAACCTCACGACAATCGTCATCCCTTCTGAACTCTACCGGATGCAGGCAGGGCAGATACGTGCGCTTCTGGAGGCGGAAGATGCCGGAGAGACAGAGCTCCTGCTGTCCGGCGGGATATACACAATCGAGGTGCAGGGAAGAGACCGGCGGACGTCTCTCCACCTGAATGCGGTTACCGGGGATGTGATACCACGCGCCTGAAAGATGACAGCGGAATGCTTTCGGTGGATTTTCTCGCCGGATTTACGATATTCATCGTAGCACTGATTATGGTCATAAATCTTGTTCCGGGCATACTCGTCGGCATCCAGAGCGAGCCTATCGACTACGATGCCGTCGCATACCGGACTGCGGTCATCCTGCTCGAAGATCCCGGCTGGGGATATGACCGGAATGCCAACACGAGCACAAGCCGCTGGGAGCAGCAGCTGACATTCAAGGCCGACATTTCACGGTTCGGTCTTGCCGTATCGAAGGAAACGCCCAATATCCTCGCCAGAAATAAGATTGATACGTTTTTCAACGATGCGTTCTTCACCCGCGATGACTATGAACGGAAGGCGATCTTCGCGGACCTCCCGTACGCACCCTACGCCTACAATATCGCACTGTCCGTTGATGGCGATCCCACGATCATGATAGGCGATCCCGTGCCGAAGGTGAGTTATGGGTATATGCGGCGCTTCGTGAAAGTCAAGGAACATACGAGCATGACAATCCAGTCGGGTGCCCATACTGCAGCTGTCCGGACCAATGAGACAAATCCTCCGTCCGATCCCCTCAGTCACACTACGCACATGTCGGTGATCCTGAACTATACGGAACTCAACGATCTCACGGTGGGAAATGCCTACGACATCAATCCCTATACCGATAACGTCACGATCATCGTCGACGGGTTCAGGCCGGCGCTGGAAACCCTCGGCCATTTCTCAAATATGACACAGGTGACATTCGTTTCCGTCAACCTCTCGAAGTGGAACGTCCCGGCCGCCGGTTCCATTCCCCCCAGCTGGCTGCATCTGGACGGCGCGCTCCAGAACTACCTGCTGTATAACGAGACGACCGCCGACCCGCACGATCGGGATGATCCGTTCTTCGTGCTGAATTCCTCGGAGATCGGGCTGGAACTCCTGCCGCCGCTCCCCTTCGCGGAGGACCCTGATGCCCGCATCTGTGTCAACTTCACGTTCCGCTATGACTGGTCCAGCAACCAGACGGCGGACGGGCAGCACCATTTCCTGTTCAATAACGATACGTTCGAGTATAACC
>LKUD01000101.1 GCA_001412355.1 Methanoculleus sp. SDB | reverse complement strand
AAAATCCTGCTTTAAGGATTCGATTTTTTCATGAGGAATTATCTGCGGAATCGGTTCGGACCGGGACATGACACACCCATTTCCAGAATAGAAATATGGGTGGTGTACTTTTAACCTTTACTAATTTCCGCATAATAATATTCGCCGGCTGACTGCTGTTCCCGGTCAAGGAACGATCCCGGCTTGTTTATCCGGGGCCTTCCGCTTTTGTCACGCCTGAATGTGACCTCAAGATTTTTCAGGAACCGGTTCATGCCCTCCTTCATGTCGAATGGCCCCATCGCCTTGCCGTGTACTCCCGACTCCCCGGAGAAAACGAGCATCCGTTCGCTGATCATGTCGATGAGATAGATGTCGTGGTCGATGACGAGCACCCCCGATTCCCTGTTCTCTGCAAAGCGCCGAAGAATACGGACGAGTTTCACCCGCTGCTCGACATCGAGATGTGCGCTGGGCTCGTCGAGAATGTAGAGGTCGGCGTCCTGCGAGAGGCAGAGAGCAATTGCGACGCGTTGCAGCTCCCCGCCGCTGAGGGTGTCCACGGGCGACTGCAGGATCGCCTGCAGTGACAGGGGCTCGATGATTTCATGCTGGTACCACGAACTGTCGAACCGTTTCGACTGTGACCTGAGCAGCATCTCCACCGGGTCGCCTGTCGTCGCCTTTATGTACTGCGGCTTGTATGATACCCGCATGCGGGAGTCGATCGTTCCTGCGTCCGGCTTTTCAGCTCCCGCGAGCAGTTTTGCAAACGTGCTCTTGCCGATTCCGTTTGCTCCGACAACGCCGAGCACCTCGCCGCAGCGGATCTCACCGCCTCCGACGGTGAGGGAAAACGCATCATACCGCTTTTCCATTGCGGGGAATTCCATCAGCACATCCCGTGTTGTATCGTGGGTATGGGCCCGCTCCCCGAATACGACTTCGTATTCGCGGAACCGGACATTCTCTTCAGGGAGGTAGCCTTCAAGGTACTGGTTGATGCCCACACGCACACCCTTCGGGCGGGTGATGATGCCGAAGGCCGAGGGCTTTCCGTACCCGATATGGACGGTGTCCGCAAGCATGTCAAGGATCGCAAGGTCGTGCTCGACGATAACCACGGGACGCGTGAGGGCGAGCTCCCTGATGAGCTTCGCTGCCGTCATGCGCTGGTAGATGTCGAGAAACGGCGTTATTTCATCGAAAAAGTAGAAATCGGCATTACGGGAGAAACAGGCCGCAAGGGCGACCCGCTGGAGTTCTCCACCGCTGAGAGCGCCGATCGGACGGGAGAGGAGGGGGCGGAGGGAAAGGGCGTCGATATAATCGTCGAGAGATCCGCGCTCGTCCGTCGAGGCGAGCAGATCCCCGACGCTGCCCTGAAAGATCCGGGGGATATAATCGATATACTGCGGTTTGACCGCGACTTTTACTTTTCCGGCGCTGACGAGCGAGAGGTAATCGAAAAGTTCGGTCCCGCTGTACTGCCGGATGTAGGAGTCCCATGAGGGTGTCGTTTCGACATCGCCCTGGTTCGGAACAAGCTGTCCGCTCAGTATCTTGACCGCAGTGCTCTTCCCGATGCCATTTGCCCCGAGGATGCCGGAGACTTTGCCTTCCACCGGGACACCCATGCCGTACAGGGCGAATCCGTTCCTGCCGTACCGGTGCGTCGGATGTTCAAGCTCCTCGGGCAGGCTGACGATATCGATGGCTTCGAAGGGGCATTTTTTCACGCAGATACCGCATCCGACGCAGAGCTCTTCGGATATAACCGCCTTGCCATCCTCTCCGATGATAACGGTCTCGTCCCCTGTCCGAACCCGCGGGCAGTATAGAATACATTCGGTCCCGCATTTCCGGGAGTTGCAGCGGTCACGATGAACAATTGCAATTCGCATGGATAATCACGAAAAGGGATTTAAAAGGACGGTCCAGCTGATGAACCACAGGGCGAAGGTCATGAATCCCTGATAAAACCAGTCTTTTCCGCCGAGTTTCGTATAATCGATCCGTGTGATGATAAAGACATGTTTCTGAAATACGATGCCAGCAAGAAGCAGAAGCCATCCGACAATGGCATTTGCCTGTAATCCGGTTTCAGGGTTGACCTCTCCGGCGACGGTGAAGGAGAGGATCCCTGCGGCGATTCCCATGAAGCATGCTATCACGGTTCTCAGGATTCGCTCCTTGTGCTCCATGGATTTCTCAGAGGGGGTTGGCGGGCCGCCAGGTTTTTCCGGCGTGCTCTCTCCGGGTTTTTCCGTACTCATCCGTACACCAGTAGTCTATTTTTTAGTGCTCACACCATATCTAACTTGGTATATCGATGGCGACACAGCAGGGAATGGGCGGAGTGGATCTCTATGGCATGCTTTCGGAGCTGCGGGCGACCCTTCCTCTCTGGATAGGGAAAATCTATCAGTATGACGGGAAAACGTTCGGAATCCGGCTGAACGGGGAGAATAAGGAGAGACTTCTGTTTCTTGTAGAAGCCGGACGACGGGCCCATCTGGTTGCCGCTCTTCCTCCCGCCCCCGAAAATCCTTCGGGGTACTCGATGCTGCTCAGGAAGTACCTATCCGGGGGGCGTGTCCTCGATATCCGTCAGCACGGCCTCCAGCGGATCTTCGAGTTTGTCATCGGAAAGAAGGACACCACGTTTTCGGTGATCGTCGAACTCTTCGATGAAGGAAACATCGTGCTCTGCGACGCGTCGTACACAATCATCAAGCCGCTCTGGCATCACCGGTTCAGGGATCGGGATGTGGTGCCCGGAGCCGTATATACCTTCCCGGGGCCGGGCCGGGCTGCCATGACCGGTGACGAACTCCGGGAAATCCTGCAGGGTTCGGATAAGGACACGGTCCGCACCCTCGCCGTCGATCTCATGCTCGGGGGGCGGTATGCCGAGGAAGTGTGCCGCCGGGCGGGCGTGGATAAACGGACACCTGCCGCAGAAGCGCCTGCGGACGCCCTTGCCCGTGCATACGGGGATTGCCTGGAGCTCGCAGCCGCCCGCGGCAACGCCGTGATTACGAAAACCGGGTGCTGGCCGTTTCCGCCCGGTGACGAACCGGTGCTTGCCCGTTTTGAGGGTTTTTCCGAGGCTCTCGATCATTTCTATCCGCCCCCCAGCGTTGTCTCGAAAGAGGAAAAACCACGCCTCTCCCGCGAGGAGCGAATCCGGCGGCAGCAGGAGGAGGCTGTCGTAAAGTTCGACACGACAATCGGCCGCCTCGAACGTGCCGTCGAGACCATATATGCCAACTATACGCTCGTCTCGGATGTCATCGCCACTCTCAGCGCAGCATCACGCGACCGCTCGTGGCAGGAGATCGAGGCGGTGCTCCGGGCAAGCGACAATCCGACGGCACGGGCCGTGGTTGCCGTGCACCCCGCAGAGTCTGCCGTCGATCTCGCACTTGACGAACGCGTCACCATCTCCGTGCGTGACACCATCGAGGCGAACATCGGCAGGTACTATGACCGGATAAAGAAGATGAAGCGGAAAAAAGCGGGTGCCATTGCTGCGATGGAGCGGACGGTGGAGCCGAAACCCGTCCGCCGGAAACCGTTTGCGACCTTAAAGCCACGGTGGTACCACCGGTTCCGCTGGTGCTACACGAGCGACGGCGTTCTCATGCTCGGCGGGCGTGATGCCGACCAGAACGAAGAGCTGGTGAAACGGTATATGGAGGGCGGGGATACCTTTGTGCATGCCGATGTGCATGGAGCGAGTGTCGTGATTCTCAAGGGCCAGACGGAGCGGATGGACGAAGTCGCCCGTTTCGCGGCGTCATATTCGAATGCGTGGAAAGCAGGGCACTTTTCAGCGGACGTCTACGCGGCACGTCCCGATCAGGTAAGCAAGACCCCCGAGGCGGGGGAGTATGTCTCGCGGGGATCCTTTATCGTGCGGGGCGAACGGTCGTATTTCCGAAACACCCCCCTCGGCGTGGCAATCGGGATCCAGTTTGAGCCGGTGGTGGCCGTCATCGGCGGCCCGGTTCCTTCGGTGACGCCACGGTCACGCATGTGGGTCGTCCTGAAACCGGGTACGTTCGAACCGAATGATATCGCGAAGAAAGTGCTCCGGATGCTGCGCGACCACCTCACCACCGAGGAGGGAAAAGGGCTGAAAAACATCCTGACGGCCGAAAAGGTCGCGGCATTCGTGCCCCCGGGAGGATCCGATATCGAGGAGTTCCATGAAAGCCGAGTATGAAACCTTAAAGGACTCTTTCGGGGAGATCCGCCTGTTTCCCGAGACACTCGACGATCTCTGGCACCTCGTCCATCTCATACGGCCGGGAGATCTCGTCTTCGCGACGACGTTCCGGAGCAGTGAATCCGCAACCGACAAGCTGCGGCCCGAGAAGGCCGAAAAAAAACTTGTGCGCCTTGGAGTCCGAATCGAGCGGACCGAGTTTCACGGCGAATCCCACCGGCTCCGCCTGCACGGAATCATCGAATCGGGAGTCGATACCGGCTCGTATCATACCCTGAACATCGAGCCTCTCCATGAACTTGCCGTCATAAAACGATGGACCCGGCTTGATCGTGAACGTATCGACCGGGCCGTCCGGGCTTCCTCGGCCGGACTCATTCATGTGGTGTCGATTGAAGACGGTGAGGCACAGCTCTTCCGGATCCGGCAGTACGGCCCCGAACAGGTGCTCACCATTCAGGCGGGAAGCGGAAAACGGGAGGGTTGTGACGGTCGGCAGGCATTTTTTGAGTCCGTCCTCCTTCCTCTCAGGGATGTGGACGGTCCGCTTGTGATTGCGGGGCCGGGTTTTATCAAGGACGATTTCCTCGCATATCTCACCGTAAAGGCGCCGGAGATTGCGGAGCGCTGTGTGCATGCGGACACGAGAAGCGCAGGCAGGGGGGCGGTGCAGGAGGCGATCGGGCAGGGCGTAATCGGGCGCATCACCGAGGATATCCAGCTCGCCCGCGAGGTTCGGCTGATGGAGGAATTTCTTGCCCGCATCGGCCGGGGTGGCGCTGTGGCGTACGGAAGGGACGAGGTCGCACAGGCTATTTCATACGGGGCGGCGGAGACGGTCCTCGTTACCGATACGACGCTTCACGACACGGCAATGGTGGAGCTCCTTGAAGCCGCCGAAGCACGGCGTGCAGCGGTCGTCGTCTTCACGACCGCCTTTGAGCCGGGAGAGCAGCTTGAAGCGCTCGGCGGTATTGCAGCGCTCCTGCGGTATCCGCTTTCCTGAAAGAGAATAAAAAAAATTATTCGGACGGTGTTTCCTCGCCGGACTCCGCATCCACGATTCCCGGGGCCGCCTGCGGACGAGTGAACGTTTCTTTCAGGACGATCTCGTTGATGCCGTCGATGTATTCGAAGATCTGCTGAACGATCATCCCCCTGCCCATCAGCCAGCGGCGATCGTAGGTGATGCCGGGCGGGAGCATGATGGTCAGGACGCCGTCGGCAAGATCCGTTTCCATGTCGCGGCCGGAGAAGAGCCATATCAGCCCCCGTGCCTTCTCTCCCGCATCGTCGATGGTCCCTTCAATCCTGAACGTATAATTGAGCGTCTTTCCGGCGAACGGGTGGTTGAAGTCGATGAGGACACGCTTGCCCACGACATTGACGACCACTCCTTCACGCCCTTCGGACGACACCCGCATTCCGACGTGGGGTTTTTCCTTAAACTCCTTCGTCGTGGTGGAACGGACCAGATCGGTCTCGTGAGGGCCGTATCCCTTCTCGGGGGCGACCTCGACC
The DNA here is from genome assembly GCA_001412355.1 of Methanoculleus sp. SDB. NCBI lineage: Archaea > Methanobacteriati > Methanobacteriota > Methanomicrobia > Methanomicrobiales > Methanomicrobiaceae > Methanoculleus > Methanoculleus sp. SDB. The sequence continues at coordinate 17,162 of LKUD01000101.1, read as the reverse complement.
TCAACGTCCACTCCGATCTCCTTTCCTTCGAGCGCTTCGTCGAGACCCGGTATGACGTGCATGCTGCCGACGCGGACAACAATCGGCCCGTAATTCTTTTCCTGATCGAAAATGCCTTCTTCCTGTGCCTTCTCCGCATCGGTTGTGTCAAAGACGTCTCCGTTCACCGTTCCGGTGTATGTGAGCTTTACAAAATCGCCTTTCTGAATTGCCAAAGGAATCACCTGACTATATTAAGTCGAAATGAATCTACTTAAAGTAGTGGCATCCCATGAAGGAAATCGAAGCCAAGGTGCAGGTGCCGGATCTTGCTCCGTTCAGAAACCGCCTCGCGGCAGTCGGGGCCTCGTTTGTCTCGCGGGAAACCCAGCGTGATGTCTATTTCAATGCTTCAGACCGCGATTTCGCCCGGACCGACGAGGCGCTCCGTGTCCGGTACGGCGGGCCGCAGGCACTCCTTACTTATAAAGGGCCGAAGGAGGCCGGATCGGGATACAAGGCGCGGAAAGAGGTGAACGTGCAGGTCGATCCGGGATCCGCATGCGAAGATCTTCTCACTGCCGTCGGCTTCCGCCCTTCTGCGCAAGTGCGGAAACTGCGTGAGGAATACCGCCTCCGGGATGTTTCCGTGGCGCTGGATGCCGTGGAGGAACTGGGCTCGTTCGTTGAGATTGAGGTCTGCACCGATGAGGTGACGGAATCGGCGATGGAATTGATTTCAGCCGTTCAAAAAGAGATTGGTCTCGCAGGCCCTCATATCCGCGAGTCGTATCTCGAACTCCTAAAAGCTACACGGAGCGAAGATCGATCCTGATGTCACCCGACTCCTCGCCGAAGTGAACAAGTGCGTAGTTTCCTTCGGAAGCCGGCCCCGGGTTGACGACTTTTACACCGTCGCATTCCATGACCCCCTTTTCCTCGTGAATGTGGGCGCAGCAGACGAGATCAAACGACCGGAGATAGTTTTTGAGGCTTGCACTTCCGACGTGCGCCCCGCAGATGCAGTCGAGGGTGTCGAGCGGTGGTGCGTGGGCCACGAGGACGTTATGCACGTTCCGCTGCATCCGCGCCGTTGCCCGTTCCATGATGCGGGCGATCTCCTCTTCCGAGAGCTCGAAGGGCGTTTTGAATGGGGTGGGGTTGGATCCGCCGATGCCCGTCAGGGTGATGGCCCCGATCTCGATCGATGTCCCGTGAAGACAGACGGTATCGGACTCCTCGATCAGGTCGATGATTTCACGCATGTCGCAGTTGCCGGGAATGGCAAAGCTCGGCACTTCAATCTGTGCGAGCATCTCCTTTACCGGCCCCACCGGGCCACAGTCCGTCAGATCACCTGCAATGATGACCATATCCGGATTCAGCCCGAGAAATGCGTCCATGTGTCCGTACTGACCATGAAGATCAGCGAGGAGCAGCACATCAGTCATGGTTACTCATTTTGGTTCTGTCTAAAAAATCTTACCTCCGGCGTCATCCACGCGCCGGTCGCTCTGCCCGCGAGCGCGAGCCTCCCGAGTGTCCGGCGCGTTTCGGGAAGCAGCGGGCGGGCAGCCGTTCCCTCGAGCGGAGTACCGGGAAGCGGGATGAAATAGTGGGCATGCACGCTGCCGTACCGTGTAATCCATCTGGCAAGCCGCACCGTCGCTTCCTGGTCCTCGTCGGTCTCACAGGGCAGGCCCACAATGATATCGACGACCGGGATGATATCGTGGTCCCGGCACAGCTCTACTGCCGTAATGACGTCCTCGACGGTGTGCCCCCGGCGGAGCTGACGGAGGACGCTGTTACTCCCCGACTGAGCCCCGAAATGCACCCGCCGGTTGGCGCAGTACGTGTCGATAAGATCGAGCGATTCATCGGTCACCCATTCCGGCCTGACTTCACTCGGGAATGTGCCGAGGAAGATACGGTTGTCGAGGTGTGAGAGGAGCCGTTCGAGTTTGTCGAACCGGGGATGAATGCCGTCTGATCCGTACGCGAATGCATTCGGTGTGACGAACCTGACATCGCGGAATGCAGTTGCAGCCCGGACGATCCGGTCGACGGACCGGTGTCGCATCCTTCTGCCGAAGAGGCAGGGTGTCTGGCAGTAGCCGCAGGCGTGAGGACACCCCCGGGTGATCTCGATATAGCCTTTCACCTCGGAAAACGGCGGATAAGCATCGAGCAGGACACAGGAAGCCGCCTCCCGTACCTGCTCCCGTGTTGCGACTCCCGGCGGGATGACGCCCGATTCATTCCTGATTTCACGAATCAGTGCCGGGAGCGTATATTCCCCCTCGCCCACGACGACGTAGTCGGCGACGGCCGCAATCTCCGCGATCCGGGCCGATGCATGCGGCCCCCCGGCGATGGTAATGCAGGATGCCGAGCGGATTTCGTCAATAAAATGCGGAGCGTTTATTGAATTGAGGCTGTAACAGGTAACGTCGTCTTCAGGGTGGTCGACGGCGCGGAGGCGGATATTCTCCTGCAGGCAGGCGGCGTGAAGGGCGGCGTAGGAGTTCTGTGTTCCCTTAATCGTCCGCCAGTTGATCTTCATATACGATGTCCCCGGAATCACCGTCAACCGTGACCATGGCGCCTCCCTTCAAATCCGGGAGGGGGGTGTCGGGGCGGTCGACCATCGGGATTTCCGCGATGATCGCGCCGGTGGCGATGATCGGCTCCGCTTCCTCGTTGATGATGGCCGCCGGTGCGACTCCGTTTTTCCGGAGGGCGTATATCACGTAGGATCCCACGGTCGATCCTTTCCCGAACGGGAATGCGAGGACTTTTCCGGCAATCGATACGCCGGAGAGGGGATGGCCTTCCTCGATGACAATCCCCGTCTCGGGATCGACCCCGGAAAGGAATGAAATCGGTTCCGAACTGACGAGCAGTTCCCCTGTCGCCCTGCCGCGGGATATGCCGCGCCCCCGGATTATCACATCCATATCTAATATAATGGTGGAAGAACCAATTATAATTTGACATGGATGAGATCATCTGCGATAACAGTGGCGGTGATGGAGACATACAGAACCTCCAGGTCCAGGAGCTGAAGACCCAGCTTCAGGATCTGAAAATGAAGAATGATCTCCTCACGAAGGAGATCAATCAGCTCAAACGGGAAAACGGTCAGCTCAAGCGTCCGCCCCTGTTCGTCGCCAGCGTCATCGAGGTGCTCGAAAACGGAGAGACCTATCTCCGTCAGCAGGGAAATAACCAGGAATATATCACCCATACCCTTGACGAGCTGCACGATGAACTCAGGCCGGGAATGAAGGTCGCGGTCAATAATTCCCTCTCCATTGTCCGGATCATCGGCACCACCTTCGATGCCCGCGTTCGTGTTATGGAGCTCGATGAATCTCCCGATGTGACGTTCGAGCAGGTAGGCGGCCTGCGTGAGCAGATCGAGGAAGTGCGTGAAGCGGTGGAATATCCTCTTACCCGTCCCCAGATATTCGCCCGGCTCGGCGTTGAGCCGCCGAAAGGCATCCTGCTCTTCGGCCCCCCGGGCACCGGCAAGACGCTGATCGCGAAAGCTGTCGCAAATAACGCTCATGCCCGTTTCATCCGCATGTCGGGCTCGGAGCTCGTGCACAAGTTCATCGGCGAAGGCGCACAGATGGTCAGAGAACTCTTCGCCCTCGCCCGGCAGAAAGCGCCGTCTATCGTTTTTATCGACGAGATCGATGCGATCGGCAGCATGCGCACGCACGACGGGACTTCCGGCAGCGCCGAGGTTCAGCGGACACTGATGCAGCTCCTTGCGGAAATGGACGGTTTTGACAACCGCGGTGACGTCCGGATTATGGCAGCCACGAACCGGGTCGACATGCTCGATCCGGCGCTGCTCCGGCCCGGGCGGTTCGATCGCATCGTTGAAATTCCGCTTCCGGACGTGGATTCCCGGCTCGAAATCTTCAAAATTCACGCCGCTCCCCTGAAAATGGAAAAGGTGGATCTCACCGAGCTGGTGCGGCTCACGGAAAATTCCACCGGTGCCGAGATTCAGGCAATCTGCCGCGAGGCCGGAATGATTGCAGTCCGCAGGGAGGCTGATGCGGTGAAGCGCGATGATTTCATCGCAGCTGTCCGCAAAGTGAAGCACCTGACCTCGACAGAAGACCGCATGTTCCTCTGACATGAATATCCTGCTTCTTCAGCGCGAGGGGATTGATCTCCACCGGACTCTCCTTACGTCGGAGACGAGCAGAAATATCCTCCGTTTTTACCGTCCCCGCGATACCGGGTACGGCGTTCTGGTCGAAAGCTCGTCTCTCGGCGGGAGCTTGTCGCTTGTCTCCGAACTGAAGTGGTATGTCCGCAGGTATGTGGCATGCGTCCTCTTCGAATTCTCCGGGCACCGCTACTGCACGCAGCAGCTCGCACAGGAAGTCTACGAACGGGAGATTCGGCTGCAGGACCCGTGGCCGTTCAAAAAGCTCATCGGCGTCAGGGAAGGAGCCATCCGCCGTACGGTCTGGATCGAAGAGGAATCCGCACCTGACGTACGCGGGGCACTTTCCCGGGAGATGGATGACGTCTTCGAAGTATGGGCGAGCAGCACCGAAGTTCCCGGGTAAAAAAACTGTTTTCAGGCATACATCGCACCGTTTTCGGTGCCGAAATGCTGCCGGTTGAAGTCGAGGCTCACTTTACGGATTGCCTTGATAAAATCATTGTGCATGACGATGTCACGCTCTTCACGGATGGCGTACATGCCCGCTTCCGTGCATATTGCCTTGAGGTCCGCACCGTTCTTGCCGTCGGTAAGGGCGGAGATTTCAAGGAGGTTTACATCTTCGCCAAGGTTCATGCATTCCGTGTGGATATTCAGGATGGAGCACCGGCCCTGCGTATCGGGGAGCGGGATCTCGATGATCCTGTCGAAACGGCCGGGCCGGAGCAGTGCCCTGTCCAGAATGTCAATGCGGTTCGTGGCACCGATAATCTTGACATCGCCGCGGCTCTCAAACCCGTCCATGCCGGCGAGCAGCTGCATCAGGGTACGCTGGACTTCCCGGTCGCCCGAGGTGGTGCTCTCCGTCCGCTGTGCGCCTATCGCATCGATTTCATCGATAAAAATTATTGACGGTGCTTTTTTCTTCGCCAGTTCGAAGAGTTCCCGGACCAGCCGTGCGCCTTCTCCGATGTATTTCTGGACGAGCTCCGATCCGACGACCCGGAGGAACTGGGCGTTTGTTTCGTGGGCGACCGCCCGGGCGAGCAGTGTTTTTCCGGTTCCCGGAGGACCGTGGAGAAGGACGCCCTTGGGAGGATCAATGCCGACAGCCTTAAAGAGCTCGGGTTTTTTCAGCGGCAGTTCGACTGCTTCCTGGATCTCATGGATCTGGATTTCGAGGCCGCCGATATCGGAATATGACTCCATCGGAGAGTCGATGACCTCCATCCCGTAGATCTGGGCGTCGAATGACTGGGGGAGCACATCGACGATCGCGAGAGACTGCTGATTTAAGGAACAGCGGACACCCGGTTTCAGGCTGTCGGGTTCGATAAAATTAGATGCCCTGACAAGGAAACGGGGGCCGGCGCTGCTTCTGATAATAATCCGGTGGGGATCAACGACGTCAGTAACCGTGCCGATGACGAGGGGGGGACTTCTGAGCTGTTCGATCTCACTCTTAAGCTTTCGAATCTCGCGCTCATATCGTATTTTCTGCTGTTCGATATAGCGTTTTTCCGATTCGACCTGACGTACCTGCTCCCGGATTTCCATATTGCGGGATTCGAGCGTTGAGATTCTCTCGAGCAGATATTTCGCCAGGTCTTCCTCATTGTGAGGATCTGAACTCTGTCTGGGGTTTTCTCCCATTTGTATCCTCGATTAAGTATATAGGGTTAGATGACTTAAAGTTGTTTGCGAATGACCATGGATTGCGATGTTTGTGGGCAAAAAATACGAGGAGCCCCGAAATTTGTCCGTATTGACGGTGCATCCATGAGGGTGTGCATGAAATGTGCGAAACTCGGGAATGAAATCCAGAAACCGAAGGAACGCACCGAAGGACGGAAAATCGGGCCTCAAAGACCCGGCGCTGCGCCCCGGCACCATCCACGTGATGTCTTTGATTTCATGGAAGGCGAAGGCGAGATTGTCGATGACTTTGCCGCACGGATCAGGGACGCACGAATGCAGAAGGGGTGGGAGCAGAAAGAGCTTGCCCTGAAGATAAAGGAGCGGGAGATCCTTGTCAAGAAGATCGAAAAGGGTGACCTGATCCCTGAAGACGATGTCAGGAAGAAGATCGAAGCGGTGCTCGGCATCAAGCTGACCGACGATACGGTGGATGCGATGCGGGAGAGTAGGGGCGGCAGGCTTACCACCACGCTCGGCGACGTCATCAAGATAAAGCGCGGCGGCAAATAGCGATACGCCTTCTTCCGGTTTTTTTTGTTTTTCCCCTTACCGATCGGTTTTCATATTCCTGAAAAAGTCTCCCTGATGCCATCCATTTTTTTCGGATAACCTAATCAGTCACGGGGAGTATATCTGGGATAGAAACCGGGAGTACTGGTACGCATGTCTTCACCACTTATCCTTATCAATCTCAAGACGTACGACGAAGGTTACGGGCACAGGGCCCGCAAAATCGCTGAGAGTGCCGAGCTTGTCAGCCGGGAGAGCGGCATCCGGATCGGCATCGCACCGAATTTCATGGAGATACATCCGATGAGCCACCACTTCTCCATGCCCGTCTACGCCCAGCATATCGACGGGATCGTCGCCGGCGCCCACACAGGCCAGGTGCTTGCAGCCGCCGTCCGCCACGCAGGTGCCCACGGAACACTGATAAACCATTCCGAACGCAGGCTTACCCTCGCCGATGTCGGGGCTGCGGTGGAAGCCGGAAAGGCGGCGGGGCTCGAAACGGTTGTCTGCACAAATAACGTGGCGACGAGTGCGGCAGCGGCATCGTTCGCCCCCGCATACGTTGCGATAGAACCCCCCGAACTTATCGGAAGCGGCGTTTCGGTCTCGAAGGCCGATCCGGAGATCATACGCAGGTCGGTAGACGCGGTGACACGGATCGATCCCGGCGTGAAGATCCTCACCGGGGCAGGCATTCAGTCAGGGGAATGCGTGAAAATCGCGGTTGATCTCGGCACGGAGGGTGTCCTCCTTGCATCATCGGTGGTGAAAGCTGCCGATCCCGAAGCGGTGCTCCGCGATCTCATCTCCCTGCTATAGGTCCTGCGGGTCAGAGGATCAGGGAGATCAGGTCGTGCTTGGTTATCACGCCCCGGACCTTCCCTTTTTCCACGACAAGGATGGCATGGTGCGAATGGAGGAGGTGGACGAGGGTATCAAGGTCGACATGGGGAGAAACGGTCGGAAAACCCTCCTCCATAAAATCACTGACCGTATGGCACTGTGTTTTGTGAATCCTGCCTTCTTCGATGGCGTTCATGATGGCGGATTCCGAGATGCATCCGACGGGCACCCCGTGCTCGATCACCGGAAGCTGTGAGATCCCGTTCTCCTCCATCATCTGCACGGTGCGCGTGACCGACTCGTCCGGGACGACGCTCAGGACCGGTTCGTGCATGAGATCGCCCGCTGTGATCGCGGAACGTTCCGCGACCTGGAGCACGTCGACGATCTTTGTGAGCGTGCTCACCCGGGGATCCACGCTCCCCGCCTCGATCCGCGCTACCATCGACTGGCTTATCGCCGCTTTTTTCGCGACTTCCGATTGTTTGAGTCCCAGCATGACCCGCTTTGCCTTCAGTTCGGCCGGGGTTGGGATGTGCATATCCGATTACTCATGGTAATTCTTTTATATTAATCTATGTGTGGTGGGGATACCGGGGATATTTTAATGCGAGGGAATTCATTGAAAGCTACGTATGAAGTTCAGCCAAAACGTTCTGACGGCATTTCCCGGGATATGCGCAGCCGTTGGGGATATCCGGTCCGTCCGGATTGCAGAAGAGCATCCCGCGCTCGAAACCCTGAAAACCGCAACCATTCGGGAGATAACATCACGCTATACTCTGGAGCAGGTGAAAGACGAACCGGTATTCAGGGCCTACCGGGACTTTTTCTGGAGCGTGGGTGTCGATCCCACCAAGACCCGGCCGGCATCCGAGGCACTTGCGAGAAGGGTACTTGCCGGAAAACCGCTCCCCACGATCAACACCGCCGTCGATGCCTATAACCTCGCGTCGCTCCGATCAGGCGTACCCATCGGGGCCTTCGATGCCGATACGCTGAGCGACGGCGATCTTTTACTCCGGTTCGCGAAAGACGGCGAACGGTTCCTCGGCATCGGCATGAAAAACCCTGCCCTGCTCCGGGAAAACCAGGTCGTCCTCACCGATGCGGAAACAATCATCGCCATCTACCCGTACCGCGATTCCGATGCGACAAAAGTTACCCCGGAAACACGTAACATCCGTATCGTCACCTGCGGGGTGCCGGGGATTCCGCGGGAAAAGGTGCTGGAGGCGTACCGGCTCTGTGCCGGGTACCTGGAGGAGTATGCGGGAGGGATCGCTGAGGAAGCGGTACTCTTTTCCGCCGGCAGTCTGGACCGCTGAGCCTATCGGCGGTGCGAATCGTAGGGCTCGGGCAGCCATTCCCGAAGATCTTCAGCAAGGTCGGATAGCGTATTTCTTATGCTGAATGGCGGAAGACGGATTTTTCAAAAAGGCACGTTTCACTCTATCAAGCAGGATGCGAAAAGGCAGGCCGGATGTGGGGGAAGAGCTCAGCTCTCCCGTTCCACGACAAACGAAATTTTTACAACAGAACGATATTCCACAATTCTGTCGTTCTTCACCTTCGCTGTACATTCCTTTAAGTAGACTCCTTTGATGTTGTCGACGGTTTCCGCTGCTTCTCTCACAGCATTGGCGGCTGCATCATCCCACCCTTTCGGGGAACTGCCGATCAACTCGATGACTTTTGCCACCCGGGGATTACCTACTTCTGGCATCTCAATTCCTCCACTGCTCCTTTACGTCATATCTCCCACATGAGGTTTTCGCTGAAAATACTTCCGGATGCTACGGAGTGATGGCCGTCTGTCTGTATGCTCTCGCACAGTTGACCGTAAGCACGGCGAACGTTCCTTATTTTTACCGACGAACGCTCGATAAACCGATTGTCAAATGTGCAGGCCATATGCGCTGAAAGCCGCACGTGCAATTCCTGGAAGGTGAAAGGGATACCAGCTTTTCCCTATTTCGATCTCTCTTTAAAAAAATAGAAATGCTCTTTTCCTGCCCCGGCTTTACGTCCCCCACTCCCAGAAGTGGGCCCGTACGTCCCCGAATCCTATCGCGGAATTGCCATCGAAATCGAAACATTCGATCGGTTCATTGGCCGGGATCCATACATCATAGTATTCGAAGAACAGGCGAATATCGCCGAAACTGAAGACACCGTCGCCATTCACATCCTCAAAGAGCCCATCCTGATCGGGATCGAGCGGGGGATTGGTGCAGCCGGGGAGGGGGATCACGGAATTTGATTGAATCTCACTCAAGGCCTCGAATGCGTCAGCCAACCCATAGCCATAAATGTAGTCAAATCCCGGCGTTCCCAGATCCTGTGCCGTATCCAGAAGAACCTGTGAGATTTCATCACCGGTTTTTTCAGGAGCTGCAGACCAGGTCAGGGCTGCGATGGCTGCAACGTGAGGAGCCGACGCGCTGGTTCCATAGAACGGGACGGGAAAACCGCCGGTACCGGTCACCTGAACGCCGGCCACCCCTGTGATGTCAGGCTTGTTGCGTATCTCCGGCTGCGGATAGGCTATCGTCGAAGGGCCCTGTGAAGAGTATGATGCAATCTGTTCCGGATTAGCCGGATGCACGGCACCGACTGCCAGCGCCCCGGGTACTGTCCGGTGACCGAAAACCGAGTCTTCGGATACGAGATTGTTGGTATATAGATATGCCTGATTTCTGCAGAAAAAATAGACTTCCAGTTCACGGGGTTGTCCTGCATATTTTTCGACGATGAGGTAGTAATCTGCGCCGGAATTACCGGTATTCATATAATATACACGTTCGAAGGGATCCCCCGTGCCGTCCTGAATATTGTTACTGACCGCGACCCACCCGCCGTTTGTCGCGTCATACAAGCCCATATTATAATCGTTCCCTGAACCACCCCAAAGATCGTCCCATTGCAGGACAGCTTCCACTGAACCGCCGGGCTCCAGATGGGTATACAGAAAGCGATAATCCGCACCATGGCTGAAGTCATGCCATTCAGAGTCCGGATAATCCGTGTTTTTGAAATATTCGCCCTGGTAATGTGTGCCGGCGTAATTCCCTGCGGAAGACACATAGATCACGTCATTCGTGTCGGTGATAGTCTGCACGTGCCGGGCGACTTCTCCGTCCTCAAAGTATGGTTCGAACTTCCATGCGATATCATCCACGATGACATCGCATCCCGCAGCAACGAGAGCGCTGATAGCATCATTAAAGGCCTCGGTGTTGCCTCCGCAATCGTGGAAGTACAGCTTCGCTCCCGGAGCGATATCGTAGACAATCTCCATCATCGCAATCCCTTCGTCGGAATGCGATCCCGGATAATCATTCTGCACAACGACGACATCCGCCGGGAGATCTCCCGTCATGATGGCATCGGCGACGTGATCTGCCGAATCGGAAATCACGCCTACTTTTATCCCGCTCCCGTCAAAACCGAAGGTGCTTCGTGCCAGATCGGCCCGGTGAACGCCGTCGCCTTCGCTCGTCACCGATCCCGTGCAGATATCCGGCAGAAAGACAGGTCGTATCGTCCGGACGTCTTCCAGGGCAGCCAGATCCTCCAGCCGATCCACTTCAACCCAGGCTACAATCAATCCGGCTGCTTCATTCCTATCTGTCGTACTCCACACATAGGGATCGACGACTCCGTCCGCGGCGTTCCTGTTCAATGAGATGTACACATAGACCACATCAGCCGGGGCTCGTTCCCCCAAATTCGGAACAAAATCCCCTCCCGGACTGAACTGGTGCGACATGCGCATGTAGTCTTGCACCTCCTCCCTGCTCATCGACGGAGGGAGGTAATTGTCCCCCACCAGAATCCGCAGATCGGTGCTCATCTTTTGAACCGGTTTCGACAGCGCTTCTTTGTCCGCATCCACCCATCTCGGGATTTCCCCATCAGCCTGAGCCTGATAGTAATCCGCCATCGCTGCCTGGTCGAATGAATGAGCCGATACCATGGGTGATGCCGTCATGAAGGCGAGCACAAGAAGTAAAAGCAACAGAATATCCGGTCGTTTCAGCATTATCATCGCTCCTTTTTTGGAATTAATGAATCCGATGCAAACACTCACGTTGAGAGAAGCCCGGCGAAGCAGATGGCAACGGGGGACGCTCCCGGAGCATTATTGGTTATGAACAAGGGATAGTACTTCGCGTAATCGGTTAGATCCCTGACATCCCTTTGTGTGTTCGGACTTTTTTTCAAAGTCTACTAACTGTATTCATGCAGTCATGTTGCTATAGAAGTATCGATTTTATATTTCATCCTGAATGGTTGAGCCCTTCGTGCAGTCATTTGCTGATCCGCGAGAGGCATCGTAAGGAGAATCGATAATGTGACCTCTAAAACGCACTATCCGCATCGTCACCTGCGGTGCGCCCGGGATTGCGAGGGAAAAGGTGGTGGTGGTCTGCCGGCACAGCCCGTTTTCCGGGAATTCTTCAAGGAATAGGAAATCACATTTTTTCCAAGCGAATTCTCTCGTGCACAAACATGCCGGCAATGATGGATGCGATATTCAGGATCGCGAGGATGACGGGATCGAGAACCGGTGTTGCGACAAACAACAGGACGAAAAGGTTGAACAAGAGCCAGTCTATCCCGATGACAACGCCGCCAAAGAAGACGGACCGCTGAACCGGGGTGTAGCCTGTATCGATACCGTCCTGTAGCAGCCAGTATACGACCCCGGCCCAGACTCCCAGGATCACGGTCCAAAGAAACGTATCCGGGCCGGATATATTAAAATAGGGCGTTTTGCTCATGAACAAAAACGCCGCATACTGTCCGATTACGAAAAAGAATGCGATGATAATGACCGCCGGCAGCATGCAAAGGGGACATCCGCCGCTTCTCCGGTTACTGTCCGTTGCGATAAAGGCGCCAAGCAGGGCACCAAGAATAATCAAAGCAGCACAGTCACAGGCCCCGCCGAGCAGCTCGTGCAGAAGCGGAGAACCGAAGAAGATACTCATTCCGATGACGCCGATAAGCCATAATACGCCGAATGAAATTCCGAAACGAATACCTTTTGATACTTTGCTGCCCGGCAGTTTGTCGTTGATATACAGGAAAACCACACTCAGGAGGAGAAATATCAGAAACAGGGAAATGCCTGCGGCCGGCTTACCGGTGCAATTCGTACGCTTCCTGCAGCCATTCCCGCACTTCGCTGTCAAGGTCGGATTCTGTTTCTATGACGACATGATGAGTGAACCGGCCGGGCCGGCTTGTAAAGAAAGTTTTTGGTGATGGGGGGTCTGTGGTGTGCATATCAGCCCCTGTTGATTATGATCATACGTTTTTCATGACTTCGAAACGGAACCAAGCTGCCGCCGAAGGTCGGCGATTTCTTCGACTAGCATCAGGTAGGTCTGCCGCTCCTCGGACACGTCCTCGTACGTGACGTACTGCGTTCCGTCGCAGAGCTCGACGGGCGTGCAGAGCACTGCCTTCTCCTCGCCGTTTTTGCACCGGACCGAGAAGGTCCGGGGCTGGGGCCGGCCCCTGCCGGTATGCGCGAGATCCGCCTGCCACGCCGCGATCACCTCGCCCCGGTAGGTTCCGTCGGGGTACGCCTGTGTCAGCCAGACCTCGCGGGTGGGAATGTCGGAAAGTGCATACCCGAAAAGGTCGGTGAATTTTTTGTTGAGCGAGAGATAGCGGTCGTCGGCCCCGATGATGGCGGCGGCAAAGGGTGAGGAGTCGACCACCTCCCGGAACCGCTTTTCGCTCCGCCGGAGCCGGTCTTCGGTCTGCCGGCGGGCGATGGCGATTGAGGCCTGGCGGAGAAACGACACGATAGCGTCCCTGTTCTCGAGTTCATCGTCGGGAGCAAGACCGATCCCGACGACACCGAAGACCTGATCCTGCCAGACAAGCCCGGTACTGAAAAATTTCCCGATCGAAAACGTCCGCAGAATGGCATCGCATACGTCTTCTGGAATCACGCGGGCACTGAGATCGTAGAACGATACCCGTTCGTCATCAAAAAAGGGATGAAAGTGGTACTCCCGCATCTCTTTCAACGATAGCGGCGTTTCAAAGTAGGGTTCACTCGCGTAGACATCCGCAAGCGGAAAGGCCATTCCGACAAGGTCGCGCCCGAGAAGACGCTGAGCCCCCTCGCGAAGGGTGGCATCAACCAGAGCACGAACAAAGAATACCCTCTTCTCCTCGTCAAAGGACTCCACCCAGCATCGGGGTTCTCCCGGCACGAGCTCAACGATTCGGTCCGCAATATACTCGTAAATATCTGCCTCCGCCGGCAGATCGACGAGCTCCATCGCGGTCCGGGCGAGGAACTCCATGTTCCGGATATACTGCTTCCGCTCGGTAATGTCCTCGAGCACAAGGGTGCATCCCTTCTCCCCGTCCTCGAACGTGGTCGGGATCACCTGCATCTGGAAGAAGAGGTCCTTCCCGCCGCCCTTGTACCGGAGATCGGTGACGACCTGCTCCTTCTCCAGTCCCTCGATGACGGCAAGGGCCTCCGGCGTGGAGACAACGGGGAGTTCCGCTTCTTCGAGCGAGAGGCCGATGAGGTCGTCTTTCGTCCGGTTAATCAGTTTCAGGCACTGGTCGTTGATCTGGACAATCCGCTGCGTGCTGTCCAGCACGAGAATGAGATTCTTCGTAAAGCAGAGAAATGCCGACATGGGCACGCGCTGGGCGAGCGAGTAGAGTTTCGCGTTCCCGACGGCACGGACGTTGACTTTGCCGGCGATCTGCAGGATCCCGAGGTGCTTGGAGACCGAGTTCCGGGTCGCTTTGATCTGTTTGGCCAGTTCCGTGATGGTCAGGCCCTTCGGCCGGAACCGGAGCGCTCGCAGGATGCGGGAGGGGGTGTCGTGGTCATCCTCCATAGAAGAGCTAAGCAATGTTAAGAATATATATTTTATTTTATATGCATTAAGTTCATATGCCTAAGCAGGTTTGGATCCCGTATCGTCACGAGCAGATCAACGATAACCAATAGTTATAATATAACTCTGAGTTACATAAATGCACACAGCCCCGGAGAAAAAAATGAAAAATGAATCGGTAAAACTGGTATATTTTTCCCCGACGGGAACGACACAAGCGGTTGTTTCAGCCATTGCCCGCGGAATGCACCCCGGCACCGTGGAAGTGCTGGATATTACCCGGCCTGATGCGAGACGGCAGCCACTGGAATCAGCGGAAAACGAATTGCTCATCGTCGGTGTGCCGGTGTATATGGGCCGTGTGCCGGCACTCGTCACCGAATGGCTGCAGACGATGAACGCCCGGAATACCCCTGCGGTGTGTGTTGTGGTCTATGGCAACCGCGAGTACGACGATGCCCTCCTCGAGCTGACCGATATTCTGACACAGTGCGGATGCACACCGATCGCCGGTGCGGCCTATATCGGGGAACATTCGTTTTCCACCGACGAAACGCCAACGGCCAAGGATCGCCCGGATGCAGGCGATTTACGGCATGCTGCGTTATTCGGGCAGAAAATACAGGAAAAGCTCGACGGCATTGCATCAGCTGAGCGGATTGCAGATGTACGGCTGCCCGGATGCCATCCGTACCAGCATGATTCGAAGTTGTGGACGGTTGATTTTATTGCGGTCAGCGATGCGTGCATCCAGTGCGGGAGGTGTGCAGAAGAATGGCCGGTCGGTGCCATCGACCCGGATAACAGCGCCGTGATCGATACGCAAAAATGCATCACGTGCTGCGCCTGCATCAAGCGCTGTCCTGCGAACGCGAGAACGATGAAACCCGGGCTTGTGAAGGAGGCTTCGTTGCGGTTACATACTTTATATCCAGAGCGAAAGGAGCCTGAATGCTTTTTATGATGTGTATATGGGCATCTTTTCGGAAGCATACGGGGGGTATCTGATGGAGCACCGGCCGTTCTACGCGGTCCACCCCCTCATCCCCGTCTACCCGGAACCGGAGGGCCCGTCGCCGGCACGGAAACGCTGGATCCTGGTCCAGGGGAGTTCCGTGCTCTTTCAGGGCGACCCTGCCTTGGGCACCGTTCTCATGTCGGACCCGCTCCCCGCCGGGCTGGCGTGCGGTGCGGCAGTGTACCTCGGCACCCTGGGCGATCGGGTCTACTATGCAGCAGAGGCCGCACCCGGTGCCACGCTGCCGGCCGGCTGGCAGGCATTGCCGGTCCGCGATCTGTACGGAAAAGTCCCGGACAGCGACATGGCCTTTGCCGCCTATGCCGTGCGGATCCTCGATTTCGACCGGTCGACCGCCTTCTGCGGCAGGTGCGGTGCACAAAACCGCCCCGTTCCGGCCGAGCGGGCACGGATCTGCACGGCCTGCGGGCGCATCGTCTATCCCCGCATCTCGCCCGCCATCATCGTGCTGATCAAAAAGGGCGAGGAGGTCCTGCTCGCCCGTTCCCCCCGGTCACCGCCGGGGGTCTACTCGGTCATCGCCGGCTTCAACGAGCCCGGCGAGAACCTCGAGCAGACGGTCCACCGCGAAGTCGGCGAGGAGGTCGGCATTGCGGTGCGAAACCTCCGGTACTTCGGGAGCGAGCCCTGGCCGTTTCCCGATTCGCTCATGATCGGCTTTGTCGCAGACCATGTCGGAGGGGAGATCCGGATCGACAATCAGGAGATTGAATCCGCCAGCTGGTTTACTCGCGACACCCTGCCCCCCTATCCCGCGAAGGAGAGCATATCACGGGCGCTCATCGAGGCATGGATCCGGCGGGAGATCTAAAACCCGCCGGGGAAACGAACACACCAGTGGAGTAACACGATGGGAATCACCGAGAGACGACAACGCGAAAAGGAACAGCGAAAGACCGAAATCATCGATGCAGCTGAGCGCCTCTTTTTTTCCCGGACCTACGAAGCAGTGACTATGGATGACATCGCCCGCGAGGTGGAACTGAATAAGGCCACGCTCTATCTGTATTTTACCAACAAGGAGGCCCTTTTCGCGACGATCGTCCTCCGTGGCGTCGAGATCCTGAAGGAAAAATACACGGCGTGCAGGGAACAATCGGTTCCGGGCATTGCCAAGGTCGTCCTGATGGGCCAGGCCTATTACCGGTTTGCACAGGAATACCCGGATTATCTCCGGCTCATCCATTTTTACGGATCCGAACGCTTTTCCAGGGAAAATCCGTATACCGCAGAGGTTGGAAAGGGGTACGGCACCTGCCGCTCGCTCCTTCAGGATGCGATCCGGGAGGGCATCGATGACGGCACCATCCGGGCCAACCTCGATCCTTTCCTGACCTCGATGTACCTCATGATTGCCTTCATGGGCATCCTCTCCATGGAAGACAGATGGAAACTGGTGATCGAGGCGGAGGGATTTTCCTACGAGCAATATGCCAGCGAATTCTTCCGGTTCATCACTCCCGCCATCGTTTCCGGCGAGACATCTCAGGCGATGGATGTTGAGGATTTCGTACCGTTCGGATTCTTTTTGGCAGGGCCCGAAGCGACCGAGGAGAAAAAGGGTGGGGAATCGTAATTTTTCGAGCGTTGCAGTTCCGGAGAAGGATGGTATGATTATATCAGCAGACACACGTAGCTGACAGAAATGAATTCAGAATATTGCTGCCATCGGCTTCTTGCCAGACTCTCTTGCCATGTGGAAGGACATCGGGGGTGATATTTTGCGGAGCTCTCACCATGCATCATGATAGCATTGCAGGAACATGCTCACGACTCGGATCACTAAAAACGCGTGGCGAGCTCGGGCAGGCGATTGGAGAGATCGTTCTCTCGTATTCCCCGGGGGATCTCGAGCGGATGCGCTGGAAGTTCGCCGGTGCAATCAGGGACATCAACCCTGAACTGCGGAAAAAACTTGAAGAGACGATCACAGCGCACCTGCACGGGACGTACCAGGCGCTCCGGCTCATGAACCAGCAGAGGAATTTCACCCGCATGCGTGAACCTC
>LKUD01000100.1 GCA_001412355.1 Methanoculleus sp. SDB | reverse complement strand
CACCAGGGAGAGTACGCCGCTATCGTCGGTGGTGCCCACTACGGACGCAACGACGCGTTCTGTTACAGCCCGCTTGTCGCGATCACCTTCGCGGACCCGTCCCTCAAGTTCGACTTCGCCGAGCCCCGCCGCGAGTTCGCAAAGGGTGCTATCCGCGAGTTCATGCCCGCTGGCGAGCGCTCACTGATCATACCCTCCCGGTAAGATCCCACCCACATTTTTTTACATTTTTTCGAAGAAGCCTGTGGAAGCGAAAGCGCACCTCTCCGGGTGTGCCGCAGTTCCGGCAATCCTCTCCCGGGCGATATCCAACCTTTTATCTGTGTGCCTGTTCACCATTCTGTAAAGATTTCATCCTGATACCATGCATGTCACAGTCATTTCTCCGGATATCTACACCTACGGCGCCATGCTGATCGGCGGCATCATACGAGAGGGCGGATATGACGTATCGGTGAGCAGTGAGTACGCCGCTCTCCCGTCGGAGACCGTTTTTCTCAGCCTGTACTCGACACTCCACCTCCTCGATCCCCGGCTGAAGGACTTCATCAGCCGGCACCGCGAGGGGGGCGGCCGATGCTACGTCGGCGGGCCCGTTTCCGCCTACCCTGAGATTGTGCTCGGGGAACTGAATCCCGATGCGGTGGTCGTGGGCGAAGGCGAAAATACCGTGCTCCCGCTCCTGCGGACCGGCCCCGTACCGGGCCTTCCCGGCATTGCCGTCCGGGAGGGGGACGGCATCCGCAGTACCCTCCCCATGATTCCGTCATCCCTTGACCGCCCGATCCCTCTCATACCGGACGATATCGGCACACAGGACATCAGGGGGGCGAATGTGTACATCGAGACGCACCGGGGGTGCCTCGGCGCCTGCACTTTCTGCCAGGTGCCCCGCTTTTTCGGCCACGATATCAGGAGCCGGTCTGTCGAGGACGTCCTCGCGGAAGTCAGGGCGTTTAAGGAGAAAGGAATGCGCCGTGTCTCCATCTCCGGCGGCACGGGCTCTCTTTTTCAGTATAAAAACGGTAAGCTGAATACGACTGCCTTTATCGAACTCCTCTCCGGCATGGCAGACATCATGGGGAGTTCGAACATCTCTGCGCCCGATATCAGGGCCGACTGCATCAACGACGAAATTCTCGACGCCGTCAGGAAGTACACTATCGGCTGGATATTTTTCGGGATCGAATCAGGAAGCGACAGGATACTGCGGCTCATGGGAAAGGGGATCACTGCCGCCACGGTCAGCCGTGCCATCGACGAATGCCGGAACCACGGGCTCAGCGTTGCCGGGAGTTTCATCGTCGGGTACCCGACCGAAACGGCGAAGGATTTCCGGGCCACGAAGGATTTCATCGCCTCCGCCGGTCTCGACGACGTTTTCGTGAGCATCGCGGAACCGATTCCGGAAACGCCGCTTGCAAAGCTTGTTCTGGATACGCCTCCGGAGGACAATCCCTCGTGTGTTCCCACGAAAGGGGAATACCGGTCTCTCGGCCTCACCGAAAGCGAGGCGCGATGTTTTGACCTGATCATGCATGCCGATATGTACAAACCGCGGCTCCACGTGGTCACCGACCAGATATTCGACGCCTATCTCGCGGAAGTGCGGCGGCAGGGAACAGATATCAGAACGGTTACGGATCTGCTCTTCCGGTATTACGGGCGGGAATAAGAAGCCCTGATAATGCGGGCGGCACCCGACGTGCGGGATCCCGGATGGCGGGAGAGACGTTCACATCCCCGCGATTTTCGGGCATCCGACGCGTATACGGAGTCGCGGGAGTAACTATAAGAGTCCCGAAAGAGGTACTACACAGGTAATGAAGAGTGTTTTTCACGTGATGCTCATTCCCACTCTCGGCTGCCCGGCACACTGCAGCTACTGCTGGAGTTCCGAAGAGGACTCCCCCATTATGAGCATCGAAACCCTCAAAGAGGTCGTTGCATGGCTTAAGAATTTCCGTGATGATCCGGTGACCATCACCTTCCATGGCGGGGAGCCGCTCCTTGCAGGCGCAGATTTTTACCGGGAGGCGCTGCCACTGCTTTCCGGTGGTTTAAGCCACCTGAGTCCTGCGTTTGCCATGCAGACCAATCTCTGGAGGCTCACGCCGGAAATGGCCGATATTTTCGCGGAGTATCACATCCCCCTCGGATCGAGCATCGACGGTCCGAAGGAGATCAACGACGTGCAGCGGGGAGAGGGGTACTATGAGAAGACGATGCGTGGCTATGAGATTGCGCGTGCCCACGGGCTCTCCGTGCGGTTCATCTGCACCTTTACCTCGTATTCGGTGGATTTCCGGGAGGAGATCTTCAGGTTTTTCCTCCAAAACGGATTCACCATGAAACTGCATCCCGCACTTCCTTCTTTGCGCGGCAGCGACCCCGAAAAATGGGCGCTGCCCCCGGAGAGGTACGGAGATCTCCTCATGTATCTTCTCGGCCAGTCCCTGTCGCATCTGAATGAGATTGATGTGATGAACATCAACGACCTGTGCCGGTGCGTCTTCACCCGCCGGGGGAATGTCTGCACTTTTGCGGACTGCATGGGGAATACGTTTGCCGTCGGCCCCGACGGGAGCATCTATCCCTGTTATCGCTTTGTCGGCATGCCGGAGTATGTGATGGGCAGCGTGTATGATCGTCCCTCGCCGGATGACCTTCGCAGATCCGCCGCAGGAAAGCTGATGCAGCACTATAAGGAGTTTGTCGACCGGGAATGCAGGGAATGTGCCCATATCACCTATTGCCGGGGCGGATGCCCCTATAATGCGATAGCGCCGTTTCACGGAGAGATACGGGGCGTCGATCCCCACTGCCCTGCCTATAAGAGAATTTTTGATGAAATCACCGCCCGGCTCAATGCAGAGATGTACGAATCTCCTGCCATGACCGGACGGAGAAAGCGTGCACAGCCGGGCATCATGTCCCTGATCCAAAAAATCGTGTCCGAATAATTGATGTAGTATCGGAAACCGGCGGTGGCAGACACGGGCGCGGGGGGATGCGCCGCCTGTCCGCACACGAACACAAATTTTTTTTGGTTAATGTAATATTTACTGATGT
>LKUD01000099.1 GCA_001412355.1 Methanoculleus sp. SDB | reverse complement strand
CGACTGTTCGCACTAACGGTGGAGATACCAATATAATCAAGACCTTCGAGTGCCTTGATTGCGTATTGTGGTTCCTTAGTAATCTGATACATCAGACCGAGATCACGAACATAGTTGGACCGATATAATAATCGGTTGTATGCAGAATCAGTCCACGCCGGATCGGAGAAGTCACGTGTTAGCCCGGTGTCAGCATTTACCTTGATGCTGTTTTCCCAGCCGCTCCATGGCTGGACGGTGCGGTACTGGTATCCTGGTGTCTCGGCAATATCGTCGAAGAGTAGTGACGGGTGGGTAATCGCGGCAGCGCAGGCCGGGAGAATGAATGCCGCGAGAATGACGGCGGTCACGAGCAGACCTGTTTTCGCGGTTCCAAGCCGGGAAAACCTTTGTGATGCTGGAGGTTGTTGTTGCATGGCGAGTTCCTCGTAGTTGGAAAGCCAACAGACTATTAAATAACATTATGGGTCGGCGCGGGAATGGTTGCCGCCGGACTGATGAGTGCCCCGCATCCGGCAGTGGTGGCCTCGCCCGGTATGGTGGCTTTTGCAGGGATTCCCGCCCCGCAGCTGCGGGGCCGCTGGTGCCGCCCCGTAGATATAATTCAATAGAATGTTATGTAAATATATAATAGTGATGTTTACTGATTAACGCTGCCCTGAACTTATAGTGTGTAGTGATTTCGGTTAACACAGAATCCGTTCCCGTCCGTTTCAGGGTCGAAGCGCTCGTTTTTGCCGAAGGAGATGCAATAGGTTTAAATTAGGGCGCATCAAGAACTGTTCTGGTATGGTCACTATCGATGCGTTCGTTAATTCGCTCAATTTCATGTTTCTTGTCTTTTTCATCATTCCCTTCTCACTTATCATCCTCATCATGCCATATATGATAAAAAAGTCGCGGGAGAAGGGGTACGTTGCGAGGGATATGTACAAACGCGCCCTTCCGAAGGTGCCGGTCAACGGTGGCCTGATGATTCTCCTGGTTGCGATGTTTTCCCTCTCCATCACTTCGCTCTTCTACAGCCGCTACATCTCCCCCGTCAACTACGCGATCATCATGGTGGTTTCCCTCTTTGCACTGTTCGGGATACTGGACGACATTATCAATATCGGCAGGCCGGCAAAGCTGATCCTGCTGTACTACTGCTCGTACACGCTCATCCCCTTCATCGGCATCACGACGGTGAATCTTCCTCTCATTGGTGTTGTCGACTTCGATGTTATTTATCTGCAGGTTATCGTCCCCACCTATATCCCGGTGGTCGCCAATCTCGTGAACATGCACTCGGGCTTTAACGGGCTCGCACCTGGGCTGTCGCTCATCGTGCTCGTGACCCTTGTGGTAAAAAGCCTGCTCTTCGGCGATATATTCAATATCCTCTTCATCGTCTCCCTGACAGGGGCGGTAGCTGGTTACTGGTGGTTTGAGAAATATCCCGCGCGGATCTTCTGGGGCAATGTCGGGGCACTGACCGTGGGTGCTGCGATTGGGGCGGTGATCGTGATCGAGGGCTTTATCGTGAGCGGTTTTATCATGCTCATTCCGCACACGATCAACTTCCTGCTTTATGTATACTGGCGCCTCCGGACCGATAAGTACCCGATCGCGAAGTTCGGGCGGGAGCGTGAGGACGGTACGATCGAGGTGCCCAACCCCCTCACGCTCAAGTGGGTGCTGCCGTATTATGCCCGGGTGACGGAGCAGCAGGCGACTGTGGTGATGTACGTCCTGACCGCGGCGTTCTGCGCAATCGGGTTCGTAGTGCCCGGATGAGAACAAATGCTATTATACGCTAAACCGAAACTATAGACAAGGGATCTGCTTGGATATCGATATCATCGGCATCGTCAGGGCAATCGTCGGCATCGTGCTGATCACTTTCGTCCCCGGTTTCGCCCTCTCATGGGCGATCTTTCCCCGGAGTGATCGGGTGCCGCTTGTCAATCGGCTTGCCCTTTCGTTTGTGCTCAGCATCATCGGCGTGATCGCAACTGTTCTCTTTATCGACATCGTGCTCGGCGTCGAGACCACGACAGGAAATATCGTCATCGCCGTCATCCTGCTGACCGTGCTTGCCGCCGTGGCGTGGAAGGTCCAGATCATCTTCCGTGAAAGTAAACTCAAGGCAGGGATCGACGAGGCTCTCCGGGCAGAACAGAACGTCATTACTATCGATCTCGCCCCTCTATGGAACCTGTTCGCCTCTCTTCGCGGTAGGAACGCCCTGATAAACTTCCTTGAAAGAAAGCTCAAGGGAGGGATCGACCGGGCTCATAGGTCAGCAGATAAGAACGTCGCTACTATCGATCTCTCCCCTCTCCGGAACCTGTTCGCCTACCTTCGCGGCAGGAAAGCAGCACAATCGGACGAAAAAGTGGATGCGGAATCCTATGAGGAGCGCATCACCACGCACATCACCGGGATCACCGGAACCAAATGCCCCCCCCGCAAGTGAACCGTGGGGACAGGTAAGGACTAACATCGCCATGGAAATGCATGCTCTCGATGCAATCGCGGTGACAATCCGCGGTACACCGCCCCTCCCGCCCTCCGTCATCGATCTGCTTGTCTTGCTTTACCCAAAGGAGATCCGGGCGTTGGTAATCCGGCAGGATGTCTCTTACCGGGCCGAAGGAGACGGCTGTATCGAATGTGATGACCCGGCCCTCCTCTACGCGGCGGCCTGGGATCTTGGGGGAAACTAATGACCAAAAAAACGATTCTTATCATCAGCCCGCACACCGACGACGGCGAACTGGGCTGCGGGGGCTCAATCGCCCGTTTCGTGGAGGAAGGCAATGATGTGATCTATACGGCCCTCTCCTCCTGTGAAAAGTCAGTACCCTGCGAGTACCCGGCGGATATCCTGCGGAGCGAGGTGAAGGAGGCCACCGCCGTACTCGGCATCGCCGCTCCAATTCTCTATGATTTCGAAGTGCGCGAGTTTCCCCGCCTGCGGCAGGAGATACTTGATACGCTTATCCGGCTCCGCAACGAGGTACGGCCCGATATTGTTTTCACCCCATCATCCTACGATACGCACCAGGATCACAAGACAACACGGGAAGAGACCCTGCGGGCATTCAAGCAGTGCACCATCCTCGGCTACGAACAGCCGTGGAACAATATCACGTTTAACACCTCGGCGTTCATCGCGCTTGAGGACCGACATATCGACGCGAAGATCCGGGCCCTGCAGTGCTATAAAACCCAGATGAACCGCAGCTATCTTAGTGCCGATTTCATCCGTGGTCTCGCTCTGACCCGGGGGACGCAGATCGAGAACCGCTATGCCGAAGCATTCGAGGTGATTAAATGGGTGATCCGGTGACGAAACGCCGGGTACTCATCGACATTGGCCACCCTGCCCAAGTCCACTTCTTCCGCTACCTTGCGGAGAACTTGCAGGCGGACGGGCATACGGTGCTGTTCACCGCCCGGGACAAGGAAGTGACGATTGCCCTCCTGAAGGCGTTTGGGCTCCCCTACGAGATCCGGGGCGAGCTCTACAAAGGTATGCTTGCAAAAGCGTTCGGGATGCTTGTCATCGACAACCGCCTGTACCGGATCGCTCGGAGGTTCCGGCCGGACCTGCTCATCGGGTTCCACAACCCGTACATTACCCACGTTAGCAGGCTCCTCGGAAAACCCGCGATCATCTTCACCGATACAGAAAACGTCGGCATCGCCTCGTTGCTGACGTTTCCGTTCGCCGATCTGATCTGCACGCCTTCCTGCTTCAAGGAGGCGATAGATCCAGAGAAGCACGTGATGTACGACGGCTACAAGGAGCTCGCCTATCTCCACCCGCGGTACTTCACCCCCGATCCGGCGGTGCCCGCATCGCTTGGGATTGAACCGGGCGAGCCTTTTATCCTGCTCCGCCTGATCTCATGGAAGGCGAGCCACGACACCGATCTGCAAGGGATCCAGGACCCGGAAGCGTTCGTCCGCGTGCTGGAGCAGTTCGGCCGGGTGCTGATTAGCTCAGAGCGTGAGCTGGACCCACAACTTGCGGCGAAACGGCTCATCCTTCCCCCGGAACAGTTCCACTCCATACTTGCCCATGCAAGCCTCTATATCGGTGAAGGGGGAACGATCGCTACAGAGGCGGCGCTGCTCGGCACCCCATCCATCCATATCGAGGCGGACCGGTCGGGCGAGGCGAGCGGAAACCGGTGCGGGAACTTCATTGAACTGCGGGATCAGTACGACCTGATGTACTTCTACCCCGATGAGGTGTCTGCATGGGAGAAAGCTCGTGAAATCCTCAGAAATCCACTTTCTAGGGCGGAATGGTCGAAAAAACGTGACCGTCTCCTTGCCGAAAAGATCGACGTGACGAATTGGATGACCGACTTGATCGAAGGATACCCGGAGAGTGTGCATGCAGCACGATTCCTCACGCAACGTCTATGATTGTCCTTTCAGCTATCACCGAAGACCCCGTCCGCCAGGCCGGCATACGCCATTTTTTCACGACAGCCGGGATTGCGGTCCGGCCTTTCGACGCCGATCCCGGAGCAGTCACTATCGGGTACGGGACGCCGCCCGCCGATGCGCCGGTGCGGATCCGCATAGCGCACGCACCTGCGAGTGATGTGGTGCAGGGGGAACTGTACGGGGAGAGCTGGCGCCTCCCCTTCTCGGCCGCACTCGATCCCGTGTCCGAAGGCGGCGAAGTCCTCGCATGGGTGTCGGTGAATGATGAACGGCACCCCTGCATCGTGCAGGACGGAGCGACCATCACGGTAGCGTTTGATCTCTTCGCGGAAACGGGGGAATGGCTCTGCGGCGGACGGGATCGCCCCCGTGCCGGCCCTGCGGGTGATCCGGCCGTTTTGGTCGTTGACGGGTACGAGGCGTTGCTGGTCTCCTGTATCCGGCGGGCGTGCCACCTTCAGGGAATTCCGTTCGTGGCAACGGCGCACTGGCCACAGAACCATACCTCGGCCGTCTGCCTTACCCATGATGTCGATGAACTGGTAAAAACCTACCAGTGGATTACCCGCCCCTTGCGGTACTGTAGGCAGGGTGACGGCGCGGGGCTTCTCCGTCAGTTTCGGTCGCTGCTGGCGAAAATCGGTGGGAAAGAGCCGTACTGGATGTTTGATGCAATTAGACGCATGGATGATGAGCTGCAGATCCGGTCCACCTTCTACTTCCTTGAAGAATCGATGGCTCCGCGTCTTCTCGATCCGTCCACTTGGAACGTACTCGGCCGCTGCCATTCACTCAATACTCCCGCCGCACAGGCTCTCATCAGGGATCTTGCACACGACGGGCACGAAATCGGGGTTCACGGTTCATACCGGTCCTTTGCGGACTATGATTTGCTCGCCCGGGAGAAAGGTCATATTGACACGATTATTGGCCGGTCGGTGACCGGGATTCGGCAGCATCATCTCAATCTCGACGTTCCCAGGACTTGGGAGATGCAAGCAAAAGCCGGATTTATCTATGACACATCACTCGGATATAAGGATCGGCCGGGATTCCGGGGGGGCACGTGCTTTCCATTCCATCCCGAAACAGCATCCGGCCCCCTCCCTCTCCTCGAACTGCCGCTTGCTGTGATGGACATCACGGTGCCCCCTAGATCCGCTGGATGGGAGATCTGCCGTACAATTGCTGACAGGGTGGCAGCAACCGGTGGCTTGCTGATGCTGCTCTGGCATCCTGCAGTGTTCAATCCAATCGAGTTCCCTGGTGCCGGGGATCTCTGCGCCCGCCTCATACGCCATGCACAGGCGAAGGGAGCATGGGCCGCCACCGCCGGTGAGATTGCTGCATGGTGGCGGCGCCGGAGTTCGGCTTTGATCACCTGGACGGCCCGGGACGGCGCACTGCATATCACTTTTCCACCAGATGCTGACGATCTTGCGGTTGATATATGGCTTCCTGAAGGCAGCACGGCAGCGATTCCCAAGAGTATTCAGGTCTTCGTCCGCGAGGAGCAGCACTTCCGGATTGCGCTCGGCCCCCTCAGTATGGCATTGCCGACGACACTGGAAATAGAATATATTTGCGGCTGATTTCACCCCTCTGCCTGAGCACAGGGCGAATAACTGGGTACTATTATCGTTTTCTAATTAACGAAATTTCATCTGTTCTCCACTATATCTCGAGTGATGTGAAAGGATTGGTTCACTACCAGCAATTTTTTTGTGAAACGATCCCGGCTCTGAATTATCATTTTGACTAAAGAGAGAATGGTATTTTTTTATCGCAAGTATCTGCCTCGCCGGCATTTATGTACATGTTAATATAAATGTTTTTGATTGTTTCAATGTTTAATTATATTCTACTCCCCTTATGCTTGCTTGGGTTGGTAGTGATTCTGTGTGGATAAATTTAATATAACATTTAACGATAATTTAAATGAAATATGAAAAATTTGCAGAGTGATGGTGCTTGATATGAGTATGAAAAAATATTTCATGGAAGTTTTTATAAAGTTATTTTCATATTTTCCATCTGGTATAAAATTAAGTATTTATAAATTATTAGGTGCTAAAATCGGAAAGAATGTTGAACTTGGATTTGGTTCTATAATAATACCTTTTGATATGGATTTTAAAAAAATTCGAATAAATAATAATATAAATATTCGGGACAATGTCACGATTCGCGCAAAAAATTTATT
>LKUD01000098.1 GCA_001412355.1 Methanoculleus sp. SDB | reverse complement strand
GCGGGAAGATGGCGGGCGCATCACTGGTAATCACCGGTGCCGCATCGCAGATGTCGGTGGCGTTCGCGGTCAGCGGCACTACGGTTCCATCCCCGGTCGCCTGCTCAACGGTTACGTCGTCGGGCACCGCCAGCACCGGCGGCGTAGTGTCCTGCACGGTAATGGCGACCGTGTCCGGTTCGCTGGTGCGCCCGTCCGCCGTGACCGTCAGGCTGATGATCGTTGTTCCGAGCGGGAGTGTTACCGTGGGCGAGACCCCCGTGGCCGATCCCCCTGTCCATGTCCAGGAATACGCCGCAATAGCCATCCCGCAGGGATCATAGGACCCGGAGCCGTCCGGTGTAACCGGAGTGCCGGCAAGGGCTGTCTGTTCCACAGAGGTGTCGTTTCCTGCATTGGCGACGGGCAGGATCGGCGCATAGCAGGAGCTGAGCGCAAGGCTGTCGCCGATAGCCGCAGGGTACTCACCATACTGGGGGTGTTCCGGTTGCCCGTCATGTGCTTCTGCATAGTCGAACGCCTCCTTCATCGAAACGACCCCGTCGACGTTCGCGTCGGCATCAACTACGGTTCCGCTCTTGTCATGGCCTGCTACTGCGGATATCCAGAGCGTACTGAAGGTATCGCCGTACGAGGATTCATGGTCGTTGGCCGCTGTGGTGATGGTCCGCTGCTGCGGGGCCGCAAGCCCGGAATGGATGATGTCGTCGATAAAGCCGCCGCTATAGCACTGTTCCATCGCTATCGTTATCGGGACATCCGGTGAAATCTTGTCCACTTCGAGAGCGAACTCGTCGTCATCGATGGAGTCATACCAGAGATTCAGAAGGACTCTTCCCGGAATCTGGACCCCGGACGCATCGTTGATCGGACCGCCGTGATCCGTGGTGAAGATGAACAGATGGTCCCCGGCAGCCAGCGCACCTCCGAGCATATCAAATACCGTCGCGATATTGGCACTCGTTGCGGAATCTTCCACAT
The DNA here is from genome assembly GCA_001412355.1 of Methanoculleus sp. SDB. NCBI lineage: Archaea > Methanobacteriati > Methanobacteriota > Methanomicrobia > Methanomicrobiales > Methanomicrobiaceae > Methanoculleus > Methanoculleus sp. SDB. The sequence continues at coordinate 3,864 of LKUD01000098.1, read as the reverse complement.
CATCGTCGCCATCGCCGTCGAGATCAAGCGGGGAATCTTCGTAGACTTCCGGATCAGGATCCGTCTGCGTGTGCATGTCCAAGCCGGGATCCGTGCCGTCCGACATCAGCACGTAGATATTCCCCTCCTGGTAGCCGTAATCGTTCACGAGCGTCTTGTACATGAACGAAATGTCGCCCCAGTAACGCGGCCAGTTGTTCCATTCGTTCGCTCCGCCGCTGATGAGCACCGCATAACAGTGGTCCGAATGCTCGCATGCCGGAATAGCCTCCATGACAACCGGTGCTTCAATTGCCCGCGATGTGGTGGCAACCGTCTCTATCGACGGAAGAGAACCCCCAACCTTATCCCATGTTATGAGATCTTCAGGAGGGCCATAGGCATCCCGGACTATTACCACCCCGGCCATATCCACGTGGACATACCGGCACGGATGCGCCCAGCTTTCCATGGGCCGGTCATCGATGAAGAAGAGCCAGCCATCTTCGGAGGGGAGTTCTATCGATCCGTACCAGGTATCGATGGCGCTTCCGCACCCGACCGGCTCGACGGCGGCAAAAATCCATTTCCCATCGGTATTCCCTTTCAGCACGTCAGAGAGGACAAGGCGATAGGCCTCGTCCCGGGAGAGCGTAGCGTCTCCGTCGGCACCCACGGCCGGCCCGGCAATGAACAGGCAGGCAACCATGACTGCAAGCAGTATCGTAAAGACGTTCGATTTCATAATACACCCTTCTGCTGCCCTTTTCAGGTTGGCTTCACCGCTGACGCATCCATCCCGATGCGACGCGCAACGCTGCCGTCAGGGAAAGTGCTCTTGTTTCCGAAAACGGCACGAGCTGCTGAGGTAGATAGTAATGTCGGTGCAGCCGCCCCCGGTGCAGATGAGAAGCCATTTTCAGCGGTCTATATCAAGATATGCCTTGCATTATTGCAAACAACACGGCATATCAGTGAATGTCGTCCTCACCTTCCCGCCGGGCATATCCGCGATAGCACGAAATGATGACGACCCCCTCGTCATACCAGCGATAACTACCATCATGAACGCTCCCCAGGCAAGGTACAGCCGGCGGACGAGTTCATGTCCTTCAATTCTTGAAGTGCTCTCGACAAGCGGGATGGTAAAATACGCCATGCAGAGATCCGTCATCCCGATCAGCAGCAGATACACCTGGCCGGGCCAGCCCGTCACGAACGGGAGCAAGCTCAGCGCGATACATATCCCGAAGATGCCACCTGCAAGGCGCAGGGCATACAGGCTCCCTTTCCGCATCGTGAGGCTCGTTGCAGAGCGCAGCGCATCGCCTTCGACATCCGGGGCATCCGAGGCAATCTCCTCGCCGAGGTCGAACAGGGCTGCAAGCGCTGAAAACGTCAGGACAACGCCGTTGATCACCCCGGCGGCAAGCCCGCCGATAAGAATTGTCATGCCGACGCAGAAGGCAACACAGAGGTTCCCGAACAGGCCCCATTCCTTGAATGTCACGTTGTAGCTATGCGCGACGATCCACACAACCCCGGCCGCCGCCAGCACCGCCGGCCCGAGGAGCGCTGCGGCTGCAAGGCCGGCGGCGGAAAAGAGAACAACCAGGGCCGGATTCCGGCAACGGAAACGCAGTTCGAGGGAAGGGGCCGGCCCGGCCTGTTGATCCGGTCGACCTTGAGGTCGAAATAGTCGTTGGCGATATTGGCAGAACCGGAGACGAAGAACCCGGTCAGGAACCCGAGCAGTATCTGGTGCAGGGGCGGGAGATCGCCAAGGGCGAGAATTTTCCCGGCGATGACGAAGATCCCGGCCCCGAAGACGAGATCCATCCGGATCAGTTCGGATATTGCACGGGCTTTTATGAAGATGGAGGATCGCGTCAGATTCTGCGTCATGCCGTAGTAAGCAATAGCATCTCTCCTCCTGATAATCCTATTTCAATGCCTGTTGATGCACGCCGGCAAGTCGGTCCTTTGATCGCAAGAGTCCGTGAATACGGTGAGTAACGCTATGCATGGAGAGAAAATGATATTGCGGTATTTTTGGAACGAAAAGGCCTTCCCCGATTAATACCGGAATGCAGCTCCAAGGAAGACATAGCCATAAATAGTGTGTGATGAGCATTTTTTTACGATACATCCCCATGGACCTGAGCAGAACCCGAAAAATCGAAAAAATCTTCGATGAATTCACACATTCACAGCACATTCATGAAGGAGTCGTATTTGTTGAAAACACAGATGGCGACTTCTCCTATTGCAAGGGATACGGGGGGAAAGAATTGGATTCCCCTCTCCTTATGGCGAGCGTCACCAAGCTGTTTACGACAACCTGCATTTTTGCGTTACACGAGCAGGGGAGACTCTCCCTTAACGACAAGATCACGAACTATTTCGATACAGCCGTATTATCCGGCCTTCATGTCTATTCCGGCAAGGACTATTCCTTTGACCTGACCATAGCCGACCTGTTGTGCCAGACAAGCGGGTTGCCGGATGCATATGAAGAAGGAAACGAAAGCTTGAAAAATCGGCTGATTCGTGAGGATTTCTGCTTTACCTTCGACGAGATTATAACCAAGACAAAGGCATTACACCCTCATTTTGCACCCCGGACAAAGGGAAAAGCCTACTATGCCGATATCAATTTTGACATGCTTGGTGAAATAATCGAAAAAGTGACCGGTTTAGGATTATCAGATGTTTTTGCGCACTACATAGGTAAGCCATTGAGATTTGAGAAGACCTATCTCCCGAGAAGCGAGAACGATGTAATTCCCAACGTGTATTATCACGATGAGGCACTGCATCGCCCGAAATTTATTCTAAGCAGCCGGGCGAGCGGAGGATGCATCACCACTGCCCGTGAACTGATGATATTCATTAAAGCCTTCTTTGGGGGCCGGATGTTTGATACGGCAATAATTAACAGATTATCCGCATCGAATAAGCTGCAGGCCTCCCTGTGGCCTCTCCACTATGGCAGCGGCTATATGAGAATCCCCTTAACAGGACTATCTACGTTCTTTCTGGGAAAAGGCGAGTTATTGGGTCATTCAGGTTCAACAGGTTCGTTTTCATTCTACTATCCCCTGAAAGATTTGTTTTTTGCAGGAGATCTCAACCAGATGGCAAATGCCGCACTCCCTGTCAAACTATCGATGCAGCTTGCCTTGCAGGCGAGAAACTGGTGATGCAGATAGGATCCTCCTGACCGGCCGATTCAGGAGAGATCTGTCACCTCCGGGTGAGAAATGGAACCACGCACGGGAACTTCATCGATCCAAACATTCTTGTATGCAGCTCATGTATCACCTCTCTCTATGGATACCACCCCGTTATCGCCACCCGTCCGTTTCGCTCCAATCGAAGAATCCGAACTTGTCCGGATAAACGAGTTGTCCAACATACCCGAGATCGCCGAAAACTTTGAAACGATTCCACCGGTTTCAATGGAAACAACCCTGGCCCTGTGGAATTATATACAGAGCGGCATTGTATCGCTCTGGGGAATTCATCTGGATGACCGGATTATCGGAGGGGTGGGGTTTTATGCGCAACCCGCGGGAACCAGACTTTCTCATTGCGCAACATTTTTTCTCTACGTGGAACCCGCATACTGGGGGAAAGGAATCGGGGAAAAAAGCATCATATTTCTGGAAAAGGAAGTTCAAGATCGTGGATATGTCCGGATGGAGTGTCTGGTGTCCGGCAGGAATCGGAGGGCCGTCAGATTATATGAGAAATTGAGATATCAGCAGGAGGGAATCAAAAAACAGGCATTTTACGTCGACGGGGAGTATGCTGATCTTATAATCATGGGAAAAATATTCCCAAACAATCCTGCGACTAAATAATTTTTTTTCCTCATCAAAA
>LKUD01000097.1 GCA_001412355.1 Methanoculleus sp. SDB | reverse complement strand
GTAGATCTGGGAAAAAATGGCGAATTTGGTATTGTCGATCTGGCAGTTGACATGCACCGGGACAAGTTTTTTCGTCTGCTCCTCGATATCGGAGAAGATCTTCTTCACACTCGTGGTCTTTCCCGTACCGGGCAGCCCCCGGCAGATCGTATTCAGCGGGCGCCCGCCCCGCATCCCGGGCCTGACCTGAAACGCCAGTTCCCGCATCTGTGTGTCGCGGTAATTGAACTGCTCGGGGACATGATCGATCTCGAAGACCTCGGGATCGCGGAAGAGAGTTTCGTCCCACATCAGCAGATTTCGCTTCATACCACAGAACCTTGCCTACGGAATATATATAGATGCCATCTTTTCACTTTCACCCCGTCTTCATCTGCTTTTCCATGCATTTCTTGCAGAAGGACTTGTCCATAAGGAGCTGGGAGAGTTCGTTCTGGGTCTTTGAGATCTTATTTCCACAGGCGCTGCACACGATTTCTGCCGTCTCCTGCTCCGGCGGCTTTTGGGCGCGATGGATGTCTAAGGAAGGTGCTGCTGCATTGCATGTTTCATGAAGTCCCACCCCGGCCCGCTCTCGCGCGTGGTCCGCATCCTCACCAACGCAGGGTGCGTCGGCGGGCGTATGATAGAGGGACTCGGGGAGTGAGCCGTCCGGGATCGCTTCGATCACCGGATTCTCTGCGACAAGTGGTTGCTCGGGCCGCTCCGGCTTCTCAGGCGGCATTGCCGGCGACGGGACCGCAGCCGGTACGGTTTCCGGCACGTTCATGAGGACCCGTGTCCGGTAGCTGTCCACCCGCTTCATGGTGTCGGGGTCATTCCTGCCCATTCCGGCGAGAACGCCGTCGAGATACTCGACAAGCCGGCCGGCGTCCTCCTGTGTCTCTACCTCACCATTCACCTCAAGTCGGAGGTTTTCGTAATGCTCGAGGTTGACGGTGATTCCTATTGTGAGATGTTTCTTTGCGGACATAACACCTGAAAGGATATTGTGCATTTCCGGTAAATAGTTGTGCGGTACAGGGCGCCGCCCCGGATGTGCCTCTGCAGAGGATATTTCCCTCTCGCGAACAGATACTTATCTGTTTTTCCGGACACGATTCATTGCGGAAATGGCAGATGATGAGAGTTACCCCCACTGATCTGATGATGATGCAGGGAACTGATGCCATTTCCGCATGAGCGACTTCTTCCTGTGCACCGGTTCCCCCTTATTACGTGACAGCGATTCGGGCGCTACACGGTTTTTTTGCCCGTCAGCACCGGGAGGAAATCCATTGCGTCCATGAGGCCGAACGATCCCTTTCGCGCATCCTTCTCGGAATAAGCGCTTGTGTCATCCCTGCCGAGTCCCCGCACCGCGAACGGAACGGGGTCGCCCGTGTGCGTTTTCAGCCTGATTGGAGTCGGATGATCTGGGAGCACGGCGATAATGCCCTCCACGGCGTCAAGAACGGTACCGACGATGTCGTCTACCCGTTCGATTGCACGGAGCTTCTCCCGGACACTCCCGAGATGGCCCGCCTCGTCGGGCGCCTCCACATGGAGATAGATAAAATCCAGGCGTCTCAGAGCCTCGATGGCATAGAGCGCCTTTGCCTCGTAGTCGGTATCGAGGTAGCCCGTCGCCCCGGGCACGCGGATCACCTCCATCCCTGCGCACCGGGCGATGCCGTTTAAGAGGTCGACGGCAGAGATCATCCCGCCCGAGAGCCCGTAACGCTCCCTGAAAGGTGGGAGCGAGGGCTTCTTTCCGCCGCTCCACGGCCATATCATGGTGGCGGGCCGTTTTCCCGAGCGCACCCTCCCGGCAGTGACGGAATGGGACGCGAAGACTCTCCGGCTCTCTTCCATGCATTTGAGCAGGATATCCGCATCGGGTCCCTCTGGCATGTACCCCGCGACAGGTTCGCCTACGATGTCATGGGGCGGGGTGGTTACCGCGCCCTGACCCCCGGGAAGCACGAGAAGGTTACGGTAGCTGATGCCGGGGTGCAGGCCGACGTCCGGGAGACGTGCCCCAAGGTCTTTGAAGAGTGCGGCACCCTCCGCGCTTGAAATATGGCCGGCCGAGAAATCCGTCATGATGCCGTCTTCCACCGTGACGAGGTTGCACCGGTATGCGAGATCTGCGGGCCCGAGATCGATTCCCATGCTCACCGCTTCCAGCGGGCCCCGCCCGGTATAATACTCCCGCGGATTGTATCCGAGCACGGAGAGATTTGCAATATCACTGCCCGGTTCAAAGCCTTCGGGCACGGTTTTCAGCATGCCGGTCCGCCCCTCTCGTGCGATCCGGTCCATATTCGGGGTCCGTGCGTACGCAAGCGGAGTCATTCCGCCCAGCTCTTCGAGCGGCTCGTCCGCCATGCCGTCACCGAGAATAACGATGTATTTCATGCAATATCTCCAAGAACGCCCAACAGTGTGGTTAGAGTTGTGATGCCAAGAGTCGTAAGCACTGCGGCGATGACCATGCCTGCGGCAATTGCCGGCAGTGAATACCTGAACCTGATGCCGAAGACGAACGCGGCGGCACAGGCCGTCCACGCGCCGGTCACCGGCAGGGGGACAGCCACGAAGGGAATGAGTGCGAGCGCTCCCCATCGCTCGAAACGCTCGGAATGCCGCCGTGTTCGTTCAAACAACCAGGTGAAAAAGCGGTGAAAGGCCGCAAAGCGGGCACTGAGTCTCTCCTCCACCGACTCCAGGTACCGGAGCAGGAGAATGACGGGCACGATATTTCCCAGGAGGCCGAGCAAAAACGCCTCTGCCGGTGCAAACCCGAAGGTATTGATGGCAAGCGGGATCGCATATCGCGCCTCGAAAAACGGTGTTGCGGAGAGGATGAGAACGATAACCGAAAGCCATGCGTCCATAGTACACCCGCATCAGAGCATTGCCCGCACGGCTGCGGTCACGGACTCCTTCGATCCTATTTCCGGATTCCAGCCGCGTTCTTTCAGTTTTTCGACTGACAGCTGCATCTTCGGCACATCGCCGACCCATCCGCGGTCACCGCCGGTAAACCGGTACCTAACCCCTGAGAGTCCCATCTCCCGGCAGATACTATCTGCAATCGCTTTTACATCGACCCAGTCTTCCGACCCGATATTGTAGACCGAATATGCTCCGGTGGCGTGATCCGTGGCAAAGAGCATCGCTTTCACGCAATGCCGGACATCGAGATAGGATTTCGTCTGCCGGCCGTCACCGAGTATTTCAAGTTCTTCCGGATTATCCTTCAGTTTCCTGATAAAGTCCCATATCACGCCGTGCGAACTCCGGGGGCCGATGATGTTTGCGAACCTGAATACCCACGCCCGCATCGAAAACGATGCGCAGTATGCCGAGATGAGTGCCTCTCCCGCCAGTTTTGTCGCCGCATATACCGAGATAGGTTCAAGGGGGGCATAATCCTCGGGTGTCGGGATCACGGTCGCCTCCCCGTATACCGTCGAGGTCGAGGTAAAGACGATCTCGGGGACGCCGTACAGCCGCATTGCCTCGAGCACCCGTTCTGTTGCGACGATGTTGTTCCGGAAGACCGCATCGGGGGTGCGTGCGCTTCCCCGGACGTCGGGATCGGCTGCCAGATGATAGACGCGATCGGCCCCGGAGAGTATCTCCTGCCATCCGTCGTCGAGCAGATCGGCCACATGCAGACTGATGCCGCCGCGGGCGAGGTGGCCTTCCAGATTCTCCCGGAGGCCGCCTTTCAGGTTGTCGATGACGCATACCCGGTCCCCCTGTGCCACCAGCGCGTCCACAAGGTGCGATCCGATGAAACCGGCCCCGCCGGTCACGACACAGAACATCATAGACTAATAGGTCTCCCATGCTATAGGGATAGTGATATGTTTATCGGGATTGACCACGGCACGACGGCGATGCGATTTGCCTGCGAATCCGGTGAATTCAAAATGTCCCGCACCGATGCACGGGAGTTTCACGTGCGCGATCTGGAACGCCTCTGCCCCCTGTCGGAGATCGAGTGTATCGCCGTCTGCTACTCGATGGGAGACGGGATTGCTGCAATCACTCCTGTCGATAAAGTGAAGAACCGCGGTGTCGTCTCCCAGAAGGGCGCCGGAGAGCACATCGGAGGGGGCACCCGTGTATTTGACGAGATTGCACACTCCGGTATCCCCGCCGTTGTCATCCCCGGCATCCACCGCGGTTCTCCCACGGATCCGCGGTTCAAGGCTTACTCCCATCAGACGAGCCCCGAGAAGATCGGTATCGCCTACGAGGTCTGCCGTGACCTGGGAGGCGATGTAATCGCCTGCGATGCCAGTTCCAATACCGTAACGCTTCTCGTTTCGGGCTGGTGCATCACCGGTGCTTTCGATGCCTGCATCTTCGCACCCGGGACGAAGCACGGTGCCATCGATGTCGATGCGATTCGCCGGATTGACCGTGGGGAATGCTCGGCGAACGAGGCATTCCTTGCTGCGGGTGTCGATGCGACCATGCCCCCTGAGGAGCGTGCCGGTACGCTTGCCCTGTTTGCCGCCATGGAGTGTGCCGCCATGAGAGTGCTCAATCCGGCGGCATCGGTCGCCCTTGCCGGTTCGGAGGCACCGGTAATCGCCCCTGAGGTTGAACGGCTGCTCGGCCTCCCGGTTGCGGTCTATGACGAATGGTGCGCGGCACGGGGCCTCTGGCGCATTGCCCGCGACGTATTCTCGGGTGTGCCGTCAGTACTCGGAATCCCGGTACAACGCTGAGTCCGTAGCCGCGTGGGCCATTGTGGCACAAAAATTCTTTTTTCTCCGCATTTTAGCCACCTGGTGCGCCGCACCATTTCCGGAATTATTGTGTAAACGGGCTTTAAAAAAGGATTTGGGGCATATCCCTGATTTCCCCGCTGTTTATGTATATCAAACCGTACTATCTTTTATGATTTCGGCTTTGTTTGGCAAATCCATTTAATATATTCGCATTCATATTAATTATACGTACCAGAGTTGCCGTGCCGTTCCCTTCACGGCCGCACACAACACGTGAATCCCAGCAATCAGGGGTGTTTTTCATGCACGATTCCTCACAGCAGCGAACAAGGCACATCGGTACGGTTCTTCTCATTATTTTTTTATGTTTTATTGCCGGTGGACTGACGATTATTTTTGAGCTGCCCGAACTTGCCGAGCCTCTGCAGCCATTTTTCCTCAATGAAACTCCGGAGGGGAGTGTCAACAGCTCTCCCCTGCATGGTCCGCGGCAGTACAGCAACCCGCCGATTCCGCCCACCCCCCCCACGCCAAAACCGACACC
>LKUD01000096.1 GCA_001412355.1 Methanoculleus sp. SDB | reverse complement strand
GCGGCTTTGTGAGACGATCCTCGCGGTTGATAAATTCGTGGGCGTAGGTCCCCTTGGGGCAGACCTTTCCCTCGTTGACGGGCGACCGGTGGTACGGAGCTGTTCCGACCACCTTGCCGTCTTTCACCACGAGGTTGAGTGTGCATCCTGTCCCGCAGTACGGGCAGGTTGTCTGTACATATTTCAGATCCATGTTCTAACCTCGAACAAAGTGGATACGGAGCTCCTTTTATTTAATTATGGCTATTCTATTTTTCGATCTCGTTAAAAGTTAATTTATATTTTTAAATTTTTAAAAAAAATAAACCAGTATTATTAATTAACCCCTCCGGGAACGACATGAAAACTTTAATGGAATGAGATCCGAAGGTATTTTCGGAAAACATGCCGGGGGGCTTTTTCGGAGTGAAACGAATTCTCGTTCCATCGATACTGGCGGATCTTATTCAGAGTGCCCTGTTGTCCGTTGAAGACAGGAGGTACACTGATCTTGCCGCCTGTCCGCACTGTGGCGGAAAGGTGAGAGGGCATGACCTGAAACGCAAACTTTTCGTCCGCATCATGAGTGATGCCGGGGACGACCGGGATGTTCATGTGTTCGTGAAGCGGTTCTATTGCGAAGACTGCAGGCGGCTCTGTTATGCAAAATCTCCGTTTTATCCGGGAATGCGACTCGGTGCCCCGATCATAGACCTCTGTGTAATCAATACGGATCTCTTCCCCTATCATCACCTCGCGCGTCTGCTCGAGGCGATGCGCATCCGCATCGACCGGGGAACGATCCGCAATTACGCCCGGAAAGGATTTCCCCCCGTTCCGTACGTCGAGTTGTATGGTCTCCGGATTCCGGTATCACTCCTCTCGCTCTCTGACGGGGTTGTCGGCGGTGCACAGCCCGGTCCCGCAGTGCGGGCAGAAACGTTCCGGACCGGGCGTCTCCCACCCGCAGGCGGGGCACTGCTTTCGCTTCTGGGGCTCTCTCAGGAGCGGGAAAAACGGTATCACGAGAAAGATAAAGAAAAAAGGAAATCCCGCGAAAAACAGCACAACCGTCAGAACACATGATCCTCCGAGGAGGAGCAGCGTCAGCGTCCGGTTATTCGTCGGTACACCTCCCGGACGGCGTAAGCGGGCAGTGCATCTGAGGCGCATCCGATAACGCCCGGTAATTCGCGTACGCCGCACAGACCGGTGAGGAGCTTCGATCCGATGCCTGCCGCAAGGACCTCATCCGCCCCCGACTCATGTACGGCAGCCCCGATGCGTCTCTGGAGAACGGAGCGCTGCGCCTCCCATACCTGTTTTGCTATCGCATATGCTCCCTGCTCGCCGAGTTCTTCGGGATCGGCACATACTACCCGTGCGAGGCGTCGCAGTGATGCTTCCGGTGACGTGTCTGCGCCGTCCGGGGTCGGGACGCAGTACTCCGAAGCGGAAATAGTGCCGAGTACACGGTGCGCATCCGCGCTCTGGGCGAAAAATTCGCTGGCCACCGGAGTCGGAGTGCCGTCGATGGTGACGCTCTGAAGGATTGCCGCAACATTCGTCCTCAGAAGCCCGGTGTACACGAGGTATCCCTTCTGCAGCCTCGCGAGGTCGGTCAGCCCGAGCAGGCGGGAGAACGGGGAAAGCGGAATGATGTCGGTCGTCGTGCTTCCCATGTCGACGAGAACCGCCCGTGGATGAGCCTCACGGAGAAAATCGGCGGAAGCAAGCCAGTTTGCCGCTGCAAGTTCCGGTACCGCATGTTCGTGAAACTCCCCGTCCATTCCGTAAAAGACAGCCCCGGGCACAGCTTTCCGGACTGCGTCGACGATGAAGGAGATGCCTTCCATTCGGGAGGAAAAACAGTCCGCCAGCTCACCGCTCATGACAACCGCCGCCTCCTTGCCGGCATACTCTTCAAGTAAAGCTCCGAGCGGGGAATCCTTCCAGAGCGGGCAGTAGTGGATGCGGACTTTGTCTTCATCTACGATTTTCAGGTTCGCCCCGCCGACATCGATGCCTATCACGCCTGCACCACCCGGCCGTGCGTGTCAAAGGACGCGTGTCCCGACAGATGAACGGAATCCGGCCCTTTGCCGCGCGATGCGCTGACGATGAGGTCGGCAATCTCCTCTTCCATTACCACGTCGATGCCGGCAATGCTTGTCGTGATGCGGGGATTGACGTCGACGACGTACACCCGGTCTCCGACAATGACATCGACACCGACATAGCCCTGGCACCCGAGAACTGTTGCCGCGCTCGCGGCAGTTCTGATGATTTCGTCTTTTCGGGGGTGGTCTGCCGGGGTCTCGCCCCCCCGATAATGAAACACGCCGTCCTCGATGCTGATGTGCTGGCGGTTGAGGGCAAGCGGCAGCATCTCTTTTCCGGTGAAATACAGGCAACTCTCCCCGACAACACGGCTGCCGATGAGGCTTACGCTCAAATGCTCCCCGTTGACATAATCCTGGCCGAATTCACCGGGGCCCGGCCGGGCATCGGAGAGGCGTATGTTCTGCGTGCCACAGCCCCGGATCTCTTTGATGACCTTCATTCCGTCGGTCCGCTCTGCGGGAACGGCGATTCCGTGAGCCGCCAGTACAGCGGCAGTCCTCTGTTTGTTGGCGCATAGCGCCGCGTTCATACTGCCGCACCCGAGGTTATGCGTCCCTTCCTCAACGATTCTGGTGTAGCGGGCAAGGAGGTGGTCGGGTGCGATCACGAGCCCCATATCGCATATCGCGGCAAGGCGCCGTAACTCCCTTTCGAAGTCCTGTCCTTCGGGGGTGACGACTTCGTAGCCGCACCGCTCAAAACTCCCGGAGAGAACCCTGAGCATCGTCTCTCCCTCGGGGGCGAGAAGGGGATCATGATATACCGTATATTCTGCAAGCAGAACTTTCATTGCAGATCAGGTTTTCCCCCCGACCAGAAGAGCATGACGATCGATCAATTATTGTGACACAACGCCCTTTACAGAGTTAAAATGAAGCCAAAGATTCTGCTTACCAATGACGACGGGATAACCTCCGCCGGATTATGGGCTGCCCACCGTGCTCTTTCCCCCATCGCCGATGTGACGGTTGTCGCTCCTTCGTCACAGCAGAGTGCGGTCGGACGCTCCATTTCAATTTTCGAACCGATCCGCGCAAATAAAGTGACCATTGAGGGTATGGAAGTCTACTCGATCGGCGGAAAACCCACCGACGCGGTTATCATCGGCCTCTATGGCCTCGATCTGGCTCCCGATCTCGTCGTCAGCGGGATCAACATCGGAGAGAACCTGAGTTATGAATCGGTCATGACCTCCGGGACGATCGGAGCGGCCCTCGAAGCATCCAACCAGGGAACCCCCGCCATTGCCTTTTCCCTGCAGGTTGAGGACCAGGGTGACAAGTTCGATGATCCCCGCTTTTTCGAACATAGTTTCGACGAGGCGGTGACTGTGGTTCGGACAGTAACGAAACGCCTGCTAAAGCGCGGATTTCCCCCGCATACCGATGTCATTAATGTCAACGTCCCCTCCCGGCTTACCGGCGGATTTGAAATTACCCGCCTTGCCGAAAAATTGTTCCACACGGGTGTTGAACGGCGGCTGGATCCGAGGGGGAGAACGTACTACTGGATCGACGGGCCGCTCTATGAGGATGCCGGGGAGGGCACCGACGTGCATGCGATCAGAAAAGGGAATGTATCCGTCACACCCATCACCCTCGACTGCACGGCATTCCGCGGCATGGATTCGCTCTCGGACATCTTTCGCGACGATCACGGGTGAATTACCTTTTTTAGGGAAACGCCATACAGAGGAGCATATGATCAGCAGAGCGAAACAAAACGCCGTTGTCGATATCTGTGCCCTTGTCGCTTTCATCCCCTCGACCGTTTCCGGACTGGTCCTCTTTCTCCTCCTGCCTGCAGGCGGATATCAGGGGGGGCGGAACCTGTTGTATGCCGAAAGTGTCCTCGGGGTGACCCGGTCCGGGTGGATTGACATTCATGATTATTCAAGCCTGATCTTTGTCGTTTTCCTCATTCTTCACCTCCTCCTGCACTGGCGGTACTTTAAAAATCTCCCCCGCATTTTCCGTGTCCGCGAGACGGATCGCTGTGAAACGGACCGGTGAGCGCTTTTATGCATACCGACGGGAGGACGGGGATGAAACACTCATCAACCTGTGGCGCCAATGGTGTATATCCCCGGAGGCCGCTACGGACCATCCCGTCTGCGGCCTCTGATACCCGGGATGCGACGGTGCAGGTGATTGTATGATGAATGAAGAGCAGCAGGCAAAGCAGCATGCCGGCTATTATGCCGCCGATCTGGTGGAGGAAGGGATGACGGTCGGCCTCGGGACCGGATCCACGGTATTTTTTGCAATGGAACGGTTGTCCGAGCGTATTTCAGGGGGGCTGTCCATTCGCGGCATTCCCACCTCGGAACAGGCATCGCTCCGGGCCCGTGCATACGGCATTCCCCTGACGACCCTTTCCGATACGCCTGAAATTGATATTGCCATTGACGGTGCGGATCAGGTTGATCCCGCTCTGCAGCTTATCAAGGGGCGCGGCGCAGCGCACGTGCGGGAGCGTGTGGTGGCGGAAGCCGCCCGGAAACTGGTCATCGTGGTTGACGGCGGTAAGCTGACCGACGTGCTCTCCGCGCCAGTGCCGGTGGAAGTGATCCCGTTCGCCGCTTCGATTGTCAGCGCACGAATCGGGGATATGGGCGGGAAGTGCGTACTTCGCGAGGGTGTGAAAAAGGATGGTCCGGTGGTAACGGATAATGGCAACTGGATCCTCGACTGCTCATTCGGGGCCATTCAAAAACCCGCTGCGCTGGAGGCATGCATCAATAACCTCGCCGGTGTTCTCGGATGCGGACTTTTCTCAGAATTTCAGTCCAAAACAATTGTGGTGGTTGGCGAACCCGGGGGAGTCAGACTCCTCTCAGGCTGATATATACTGCTTCGCCTTCTGGAACAGATCGAGCTGGCTTTGTACTTCTTTTCGCTTGTTTTGCTCGATAGTGTCCATAATTTCTTCGATTGAACGTGCAAGGCAGTAGATCTTCACCGGCCTTCCTTTGCTTTCCGCCTTGCTTTCCCTGCTTTCAATCCAGACGTTTTCTTTCAGTGACCGCATGGCAATACTGACCTCGGGCTGGCGGAGATCGGTACCGCGTTCAATATCACGGGATGTTGCCTCAGGTGTATTCGCCAGGTAGACAAGGACCTTCGCAACATTACGCTTGAGTCCGATATCAACCAGGAGCTGTGCAAATTCTTCCTCTTGATCGGTAAAATACAGTACTTTTTCTGATTTCATCCCAGTATCACCTAAAATACAATAAATTATTTTTCTTTTAACTATAAAACGATTATTATTGATGCATTTCCATTCCGGTTGTCAATATGAATCAAAAAGAGATTTTATCCACAATGTGGTTTTCGGTTTGAAGAAGTTACATTAATCCGAGGTTTGTAAGATCGGAGAGTATCTTCTGTACCGCCTTCTTCGCGTCCTCAGGTTGCTTTCCACCCGTGATGATCAGTTTTCCGGACCCAAACAACAGGACGACCACCTTCGGCTCTTCAAGACGGTATACAAGACCCGGAAACTGCTCAGGTTCGTATTCAATCCGGTCGAGGTTAAATCCGACCGCTATCTTGTTGAGATTGATTGGTGTTCCGAGGTCTGCCGACGTGACGATGTTCTGGATTTTGTACGTCAGTTTTTCAGGAATATCGATATTCAGTGAGCGGAGCTGGTTTCCGAGGATCTCCAGACCTTTGCTGAGACTGTCGATGCTCTTCGCCCCGGTCAGGACGACCTTTCCCGATCCGAAAACCAGGGCCGCGATTTTCGGGTCCTGCATTCGGAGGACGACACCCGGAAACCTCTTTTTATTATATTCCGCATCTTTGATCTGTGAAGAAAGCATCTGGAGATCGAGCGAATCGGTCACCTTGGCGGAGGCGACGATGTTTTCGATCTTCAAGGAATCTTCAGGTTGACCATTCATGGTTATAAAATGCCCTGAAAGAATATATAAATAGTTGGGTGAATTCACTCCTCAAGCGTTGAGATGTCACCGGGATCCATGCCCAGTTCGCGGGCCCGGAGAACCCTCCTCATGATCTTTCCGCTTCGCGTCTTGGGCAGGGTATCCGTATACTCGAGTTCGGCCGGAACCGATATGGGGCCGAGTGTCTGGCGGACATGATATTTCAGATCACCGGTGAGCTTGTCCGACGGCGAATATCCTTCGACGAGGGTGACGAACGCTTTCACGATATTTCCTTTCAGCGGGTCGGGTTTGCCGATTGCGGCTGCTTCCGCTACTGCCTGGTGGGAGACGAGGGCACTCTCCACTTCGGCGCTGCCGATATTGTGGCCCGATACGATAATCAGATCGTCGGACCTGCCCAGGATCATGATATATCCGTCGTTGTCCTTGACGGCGAGATCGCTGGTTGAATAATACGGGTGATTTCCGCTCTCCCAGTATTTGCGGTACCTGTCTTCGTCTTTAAAGATCGTCCGCATCATCGAAGGCCACGGCTCTTTTATGGCGAGGAATCCTCCCTGCCCGGGCGGGACAGAATTGCCGTCGCGGTCGACGACATCAGCGACGACACCCGGTATTGGTTTTCCGGCATACCCTGGCTTCATCGGTTCGCCCGCGAGGGTCGTAATCATGTGCATGCCCGTTTCCGTCTGCCACCAGGTATCGATGATGGGGCACCGCTTTTTTCCGATGGTATGGAAGAACCAGAGGAATGCCTCCGGGTTGAGGGGTTCTCCGACCGAGGCGAGAATTCTCAGTGAGCTGAGGTCGTACCGGTCAGGCCATTCCTCACCGAATTTCATGAAGGTGCGTATTGCCGTCGGGGCGGTATACAGAATGTTAATCCCGTATTCTTCGATCAGTCTCCACCAGATGCCGGGATCCGGGAAATCCGGCGTGCTTTCGGAAATAAATAAGGTCGCCCCCGTGAGAAGCGGCCCGTATACCCCGTATGTGTGCCCGGTGATCCAGCCGGCATCGGCCGTACACCAGTAGACATCGTTGTCCATCACGTTGAGGACATACCGCGTGGTGTAGTACGCCCCCACCATGTAGCCGCCGCAGGTATGGACGATTCCCTTGGGCGTGCCGGTCGTTCCCGAGGTATAGAGCATAAAGAGCGGATCTTCTGCGTCCATCACTTCGGGCGGGCATTCTCTCGGTGCCTCGTTCATCAGCTCATAAAAATCGACTTCAAAGTCCGGCACAAGCGTTACCGGAGGCTGCTGGGTCCTCAGGACAATCACGTGTTCCACTGTCGGCGCATGAAGCAGCGCTTCTTCAACAATCGGTTTGAGCGGAATGGTTTTTCCGCGCCGGACAGAGGATTCGGCCGTGATCACGACCCTGGCTTCGGCACCGGTGATCCTCTGGTTGAGGGCCGAAGCGCCGTAGCCTGCGAAGACAACGCTGTGAACCGCCCCGATCCGGGCGCAGGCGAGCATTGCGATGACCTGTTCCGGGATCATGGGCATGTAAATGCATATTCTGTCGCCTTTTGAAACGCCGAGTTTTTTCAGGCCGTTTGCAAACTGCATGACGTCCTTGTAGAGGTGGTCATAGGTCAGGATGCGTTCCTGTTCTCCCTCGCCCCTCCAGAAGAGCGCGACTTTATTTCTCCTGTGATTTTTCACATGGCGATCGAGGCAGTTGTAGGTAATATTTAACTGTGCATTCACGAACCAGCGGGCAAAGGGATACTTCCACTCACATATTGCGTCCCAGGGACGGAACCATGCAAGGTCGGATGCGATGTTTCTCCAGAAACCATCGGGGTCCCGGAGAAATTCCCCGTATGCAGTCGCGTAGTCCTTGCACGTCTCCCGGTTCCGGAAGGAGGAATCAGGATGGTATACTGCTGTTTTGTTGAGGGAAACCTCGAAATCCTCAGCCATTTCTCTATCACACCTATTCTACATTATTAATAATGGTTATTTCATTAAACGCTTTACGGATTGCCGGTCACGGATCCCCGGAAATCAGGGGAGTGCGGGAAATGAATGAAATCAGGCACGCGGATGCCTGCACGATATGTGTCTTGAGTAAAAAAAGGTGGAACCGATTCAATCGTATTCACGCCACGTGTGCCGGCATTTCGTGCAGCGGAAAAACCGGACCTCGCTCTCATCCGCAGACCTGAGTTGTCTGAGCCACCATTCGGCGGTGTTGTGGCCGCACTCCGGACACTTTACGTTGGTCGTCGGCAGAGTGGCAATATGTTCGTCGCTGTCGACGATGGTGAGAACCTTTTCACTCCGCAGTCTTGTCTTCTTCAATCTTTCGTCATTCCCTTCCATTTCCCGTAAATAGCCACATTTTCTGCACTTCAGCTGGCCCCCCGTGGAGACCATCAGGCTTTTGCAATGCGGGCAGAACATCATCGTTTATTATTGAGGGGGAGCCCTGATTAATACTTGGGATACCGCAAAGGTTCCCCGTTTTCCATTCAGGGCGTACGAGAGGTTCCCCGTTCACAATCCTTTTTGCTTTCAGGTTAAAATATAGTATAATGGAAGGTTATCTCGTTCTCATTGCGAGCATTGCGTTTTTTGCATTTCTCCTTCCGGGATCGCGGAACCAGTACTATGCCATCCTCGGATGGACGGGTATTACGGCATACCTCTTCTCGCAGCTGCCGGTGTATTTCGCGGAAAATAACTTTATCTATCCTGCAATTACCCTGCTTTCCCTTCCGTTTCTTGCAATAACCATAAAGCATCTTCGTGCACGCAACGGCACCGTAATGCAGCTTTCACGTGCCGCGGCAATCGCATTCCTGATATTCGCCCCGTTTGCCTATATCGGGCCGCCCGGGGATCTGCTGATCTCGGCCGTGATCGGGCAGGTTGCGTGGGTGCTCACCGCCCTCAGCTTCCCCGTGGAGCTGGTGGCATGGAATACGGTCATGCACGACGCATTCCGCGTCGAGATAATCCTCGCATGCACCGGTATACAGAGCATTGCCATTATGCTCGGCGTGGCGGGTGCCGTGCCGACAACAACGCGGCAGAAAGTTGCTGCATTCCTGCTGGTCGTGCCGGTAATCTACATCCTCAACATATTCAGGAATGTCTTCGTAATCATGGGGTACACCGGGCAGTGGTTCCCGTTTCTTCCTGAAATCGCTTCAAACGGAGAATACGGCTATGAGAGCTTTTTCTGGGCTCATAACGTGATCTGTGAACTCCTCGCACTCGGAATCCTCATCGGGATCGCCTACGCGATGTTTCTCCTCATCCCGGCACTCGGAGAGTTTGCGGACGATCTGATTTCGGTCTATCGCGACGAGATCAGGATAGCCTTCGATAGAGGTAGGCAATCCGCTGGATTGCGGAAAGATTAGTGCAGACCGCGACGATAAGGACAGAAAGCCAGATAAACCCCGAAAGGCCGCCGAGTATCAGTACGATGAGTGTTTCCGGCCTTCCGAAGAATCCGATCCCCTCGAGGGGATCGTTGATCTTTCCGTTTTTTCGTTCATGGTAGCCGACCTCGGCATAGACCACCGGTTTGATGAAGGTATTCATCATCGATCCGACGATTGCAATGGTGATACAGGCGAAATCCACGATGGGTGCGGTATCCGGCGTGAGCGTGACAACCGCACTTACGATGGGGATGCCGGAGAGGCCGATGCCGAGGAGGGCGATCGCATCAACGTATTTATCGACAATCCAGTCGATAACCGCCCCGAAATCGCTTTCGGTGTCCTGCTGGCGTGCCACCGTGCCGTCAATGAGATCGAGAATGCCCGAAAGAAGGAGCATCAGGCTTCCGATGCCAAACGCACGGTGAAAAAAAAAGTATGCGCAGGCAAACCCGAGAATCAGGGAGAGGAGCGATATCTGGTTTGGCGTCAGGCCGAGCCTGATGAAAACGTCCGCCAGCGGCTTTAATCTTGCCACCAGCCGTGGCCGTAACGCCGTAATGTTCATTCTTCCTCCATATTCCTGATGATACCTGACTCTATAATTCTTCCTTTCTGCATGGGGCATATATCCTTTCCGCCGTGCTGTCATTTTCCGGTTTTATATCCAGCCGGGGTGTTTTTTCGGGGTGCGCTCTCTCATCCGGGGGTACTTCTTTAAATAATCAGCCGAAATATCATGTGAGAAGGACCATTCATGGCGATACGGACAGACAGACCCCATGTTCTGATGATGTCGGAGATAACGGTTGACGGCAAGCTTACCCTGAAAAAAGGTGCATCCAGCAAGATTCTGATGAAATATATGGATCCTGCAACGGAAATCCTGCTTCACGAAACCCGGGCGGCATACGATGCCATCATGGTGGGTTCAAATACCATCAGGATTGACAATTCGTTTCTCACCGTCAGGCTGGTCGAGGGAAAGAGCCCGCTTCGTGTCATCCCGAACAGCCGTGCGGACATATCTCCCGATGCGAATGTGCTTCGTTCCGATGCCCCCACGCTTGTTGCCGTATCCGAATCCGCCCCCGAAGAGCGGATTGCTCTCCTCCGTGATCGGGGTGCCTTCGTGGAGGTGGCCGGAAAAGATAGTGTCGATCTTCCCCTCCTCATGCGCATTCTGAAAGAACGGTACGGCGTTGATTCGCTCATGATCGAAGGGGGCCCGACACTGAATTACTACATGCTCCAGCACCATCTTGTTGATGAGGTGCGCCTTATTCATCTCCCGTTTATCGTAGGCGGAGCGGATACGCCCTCCCTTGTGGGAGGGATGCATATCGAGCATGAGGATGAGATGTTCCGGCTGCAGCTCAAGACGTTCTATCTCTGCGGTACGAATCTGGTGACCGAGTACGATGTCCTGTACGGAGAAGACGCGGATGGCATGGCTTGACCAGGAAATCGAAAGGATAAAACGTACTTCTCCGAAAAAAACACGTGGGAAACTTTTT
>LKUD01000095.1 GCA_001412355.1 Methanoculleus sp. SDB | reverse complement strand
TACTGAGATACGAGAGTTCTCGGGAACCACGGTGAGCTGCTATTACTCATCTATCATTTTCCTTGACCTGTTCTTATTGAACTATTAATTAAAATAAGTAGCAACATCTCTCATATCTGCAAGTAATTTTCTATCTACTCCTGCCTTTTCGATAACGTCTTCGTCCACGCATACCGGCACCTGGGCACGAAGTGCGATGGCAATGCCGTCACTTGGACGGCAGTCAATCGATTCATTTCCGCGATCTCCGGCAAAGAGGAGTTTTGCATAGAAAACACCATCCTCGAGCGCATCGATGTGAAGCGCTGTCAACCTGATCGCATACCGGTTTATCAGTTCAATAAAGAGATCATGAGTGATTGGTCGTGACAGCACATCACCCCTGAGACCTTGGGATATTGAAATTGCCTCCCATAGACCGATGAAAATCGGAATGCAGGCATCTTCGTTGACATCGAGAACAACGGTCGGGGCGGTACCCTGATCCGACACCATGACAAATACCCCCCTGACGCTGCACTGCCTGAGGTGCATGTCGGTGTCAATGTTGTACAGATGGATAAGGTTTTGGCAGGAAATTATTGTATTCTGATATCAGGTGGAATGCATCAATGAGCGGATATGAAGAAGACGCTCCTCATGGATCCGCGTAATCATTGAGAGCTGTTGGATTGTTTGCGCTATGTTCTGCCCGACAGGACCGCGTTTTCCGGCATTTGTCACATCATAAAAAACGGCCAGCGCGTCGATGAGACGCTTCGAGACATCGACATGGCGGGCAAGGACGGCATATTCATCAATAATATCGGAATCCGCGCCGAAATCGCGAGCTTTTCTGACTTCTTCCAGAATCCCCTCATGCCGGGAGAGAATATACCTGATCGACTCGTTGAGCTGTCTGTGAGTTGTCGGCTTCATGATATAATCCTCAATGAGAGTCCCGTACCGGCTTACTTCATCGGGGGTAAGTTGTTTCGCAGTAAGCATGGCCACAGGAATGTCGCGTATGGACGGATTCGCCTTGATTTCCTGCAGGATTTGCCAGCCGTCCTCCGGATCCATCATGATATCCAGGAGGATCAGATCCGGATGCCGCTTTCCGAGTGCCTCCAGACATTCCCTGCCGCTCCGTGCCGATATCGGGTGATAGCCATCCATCTCCAGCATGCGCATCAGTACATCCACAATCATGGGGTCATCATCCACGACAAGTATTGTTTTCGTATCGTTTACTCCCGCCATATTCCCCACTTCATACAAACTGAACATTATTCGCGCATCATTTTAGGACTATCGTTTCTCTCTCCGGGAGGTGACGACATCTGTTCCTTCCTGGAGTCCTGCCTTCTTCTTCAAACCGATCGTCCGATAAATCAGTTCCCGGCGTACAATATAGATGCTGGCAAGGAGGCCTATGATAATATTGACATAGAAGAGTATCAGACGCCAGAGAACAACGAATACACCGACGATAGAAGACGGAACAAAAATACCGTACAGTGACGTCGCGCTCAGTTCGGCAACACCGGAACCACCGGGAGTCAGGGGGATCATCATCAAAATGGCGATAATGAGCTGTACTATGAAGGACTCGATAAGATGAGGTTGTTCCCCGAGCCCTATCAGAATAAGCGACGCGATAATGAATTCGCAGCACCAGAAAGCAGTCGTAAATATTATGCCCCATAAAACGCCTGCTTTCCCTCTTCCAACAAAAGTGACAAGACCGTCATGAAAATTATCCACCTCATGGTCAATCGCACCGACAAAACGGTCGATATACCGTGATGTCCAGCGACGTGCGAGCCAGTCGGAAAAGCGGTGAAGTAATCGCTTCAACAGATCCGGATTCCTCACCGAGTAGGCAAAGACTATCAAAAATCCCGATACGAATATCCACGATATAAACATCGGTGTGGCAACATTGAGCTCAATTGAACGCCAGTACGTGGAGAGGAGGAGCATGGCGATCGCACCGATACTTCCGAGGACGATCCCGTCGAGAACGCGCTCCATGATAACAATCGCCGTAGCATCTCCTATTTTAACATCCGCACGATAGAGTTCGTGAATCCTGACGGGTTCGCCTCCCGCCTGGGACGGTGTAATCGCTGCAACAAGCATATTCGCCAGCACCATATTCAGGCAATGACCGAACCTAACCCGGTATCCAAGTGATCGCGACATGAACTGAATGCGCAACGCCCAGAAACAAAGGGCTGCCATGTGCACGGCAAGTCCGAGGAAAAGAAAGAGCGGGTCGAGACGGCTCAGATAATCAAGTGTGGACTCATCCGTGGTAAAATAGAGAACAAGGGCCAGCACAGCAACGCTAAATCCAATCGAAACTGCCAGCCACTTTAATTGTGTTCTCTTCATGAAACATCCTCTCGAACCGGCAGCGGATATGAGGGAACGGCCCGCGAAATCACTGCTACAAGGTTAATTAATACTACTATAAACCTTTTAAGGCCTTCATATGGTGAAGAGGTCTCTATTGCGTTCAATCCACAGCAGGCCGCATCTGACCCCGGCATCAAGCCACCCGTACCCGTAGCTGAAAGATGCAAGTGCGTTTGCGCACTCACCCTGTTCCAGGAACGTACAGCCCCCTCCGTACGACCTCCGGGCCACATCCAAAATCCGGTCGCAACCGGGATATACCGGTGATTGCGGTTCCGGTGCACAGGCAACCGAACAGCATGCCTTTTCGAGCATCCGCCGATATCGCCCTGTTTTTTCATGCAGGTGAATATGCAGGTCGTATGGAATCGTGCCGGATGCATCGGGAAGCGTCACACCGCCCTGATTGCTTCTGATTAACCCGAGCTCCCGGCCTGCGTCCAGCCATCCGTTTCCATACGCAAAACTTGCCAGTGCATTGACTGCGTCACCCGAGGTAAGGAACGTCTGCCCGTCATCTGCATACGCGGCAGCCATTTCAAGGATTTCGCACCCGGCTGCATGGAGGAGGGTTCGTTCCGGTACGGTAACGGATGACGCAGAAACGGCCTGCCGGAAGACCCGTCCCAGCTCATCGAGATTCATAGTCCCGCAAACATTTCGAGATATTCACGTTCGATCACATGGAGTTCCGCAGGGACGATGAGCACATGCAACGGAGGTCCGAAATCCACTTCTCCCATTTCCTTCGCACTGCCTGCAGCTACAACCGGATCGGACGATCCCGCACGGGCGATACCGACATAGAGTGACGGTGATTCCCACCCTTTCCGGGCTGCCATCTCCCCGATCAGATCAATCGCCTCCGGAATTGTCATGAAACGATCCTGCTGGATGTCGAGATAGAAGAGCGTATGTAGATTCATTTCCCTGTTGGCAACCATCGTCTCAATCGGGGTGAGTGGAAACCAGCCTTTCGCGGGAAACGGTATTGAACAGGATTTTCCGAACCGATAATTCTGAAGACCCGACATCCCGCAGACCGCACTCGATATGGATGCTCCATGGATTATCTGTGTCTCGATTCCTTCCCGGGCAGCCCGGATACGGAGATCGGCATGTGTCGTCGAGACCATGGGATCTCCACCCGTCAGTAACACGGCGTCCTCATCTCTCGCCCGTTCCAGAATCATTTCAGTATTCTGTTCTACGTCCTCGCGTGACATCACCCGAATCTTTTTGCCGTAGATCTCTTCCATCTCGCAGATCTTCGTCCCCATAAGCTGTGAGGTGTAGGATTCGAGAAACACATGCTGTGCTTTTTTAACGCAGGAAAGCCCTTTCAGGGATATATCTTCCTCGTCGTACAAGCCGAGCCCGACGAATGTTAACATGACTTTCCTCCTGAGTATCTGTTTGGTGGCGTGCCTATAATAAATCCCCTCCCGGGGGATGCGGTTCACCGCTTTGGATACACGGTCTTTCAGGTGAAGAGAAGATGAATTAGCGCCCCCACCACAAGGCCCAGCGTCACGGTATAAGCCGTCACTGCGATGGTAACGCGATATCCCATCTCTTTTACGAGGACCGCTATTGTGGAGACGCAGGGCACGAAAAGGACGCTGACAACGGCAAAAATATACAGCTGCAACGGGGAAAGCACGGCGGGAAGGTCAGCCGTCTTTGCGAGAATAACAAGCGTCTCAAATGCCATCTCCTTTCGCAGAATTCCAAAGACAAGTGCACTTGCCGCATAGCCGGGAAGCCCGAGCACCCCCTCGGAAAACGGCGATATAATTGCCTGGTAGAGCTCGGTTATTCCCATATAATCAAGAAGGCCGAGGACCACACTCCCCACGAGCAGCATTGGCATGGCAATGAGGAAAAATTCCCGCATCCTTCCCCATGCCTTTGAGACAACGTTCCGCGGTTGGGGCCATCGCAACGGTGCCATCTCCATAATCATCCCGAACTGCTCACCGGGTGTGAAACGGGACAGGATAATCCCGGTTGCAATGATCAGCGCGAGAACGATGAAATAAATGCTGAACGCCGGGAGTATGCCGACAAATGTTGCGACTATTCCGAGAATGATAACCGTGCGTGCCGAACACGGGACCATTGTGATAAGGAAAGCTCCTATAAGACGTTCCCTGCGGCTTTTAAGCATCCTGAGCCCCATAATTGCCGGAACATTGCATCCAAGTCCGAGAACGAGAGGGATAATGCCTCCCCCGTGCATCCCCACATGGTGCATCGTGTTATCGGCCAGAAACGCCGCCCGCGTCATGTAGCCGGAGTCTTCGACTATGGCTATCAGCAGGTAAAAGATAAAGACAAAAGGGAATGCGATACCGATGCCTGCCTGAAGGGCAAGGACGATTGACATGGCGATCGTCTCGGCAAGGGGGGTAAGTCCGGCGGCGAGAAGAGGCGCTCCGGCATAGACGTCAAACAGCCCGACGATTATCTCTTCAAGGAACGAACCCACAACGAAAACAATCGAAAGCATGCCTACGAGGAGCATGATGAGCAGCGGAATGCCCGGTATCGGGGTTGTTAACAGCCGGTCGGGATCGAATCCCGTCTCTTCCGTCCGTTCCCTGACAACCGATGCGGCGATCCGGCTGGAATAATTATGGCGGTTTGCCGCTATAATCTGAGTCGTTGTCATCCGCTGCCGTGCCTCTATCTGCTCACCGATCGTAGCGGCTGCTTCGAGGAGACCGTCCTCCGTTCCAATGCCCTGCAGGGCCCAGAGGCCCTCTCTCCGTCGGGCACCCGTTAGCTTTTTCAGGCTCCGCAGGGCCGCTTCGATACTCGTATCATAGGGTATCTCAATGGAGGAGATTTTGGCCTCAGTGATTACGAATGGAATAATCTTATCGATGTTCTGCCCGATCGATGCCGCTGTTGCAAGGACCGGAATGCCAAATTCGTTCGAGAGTGCGTCGGTGTCGATTGTCAGACCGCTCCGTGTAACCTCGTCGATCATATTGATGACAACGATCATGGGGATGCCGAATTCAGCAACCTGGGTAAGCAGATAGAGATTTCGCTCAAGACGGGTGCCGTCGATGACGACAATAACCGCATCCGCCTCCCCGCCGGAAAGGAAGGTCCTGACCAGTATCTCTTCCTCGGAATTGCCGTCAAGCGAATAGATACCGGGAAGGTCGACGACTTCGAGCATCCGTCGCTCGTAACAGACATTTCCGCCCTTCATTTCAATAGTCGAACCGGGGTAATTGCTCACTTCAACACCGAGTCCGGTCAGCTGGTTAAATATCAGTGATTTGCCAACGCTGGGATTTCCAATAAGGGCGATCTTCATACAAGAAGCTCCACGACTATCCCGCGTGCGATTTCAGGGCTGAGAGCGACATCGCATCCCTTGACCTTAACAACGATAGACTCGTTCCTGAGTTTTCGGCGAAGTTCAAGTATTTCACCCGGGATAATGCCAAGATCGATGAGTCGGCGGTATGCTCCCGCCCCTCTGACAACCAGTACTTTCAGCCTGCTCCCTTCCGGGAAATCCAAGATTGTGTGCATTCCCCCGCATTCAGCGTGGCGGAATCCGCGTCGCCGCCAGCCTCGCCCGCAGGGCACATGCGGATTCTGGATATATGTTTTCAGGCGGGTTATCGTCTCATCGGAAACTTCATGTTCAAGTCGGCATGCTTCCTTCGATGCCTTTTCGGCATCCATCCCAAGCATTTCTGTTAAAAAACATTCGAGTGTCCGGTGTTTCAGGATCACTTTATGTCCAAGTACCCGCCCGGCTTCCGTAAGCACGTACTGACCCTCCGGTTCCAGACGCAGGTAACCGTTGATCAGGAGTTCTGAAAGGAGTGCATCCTTACTGGCAGGATCCCCCGGGAGTGTTTCCCTTATAACATCCTCTGATATTCGGTTCCCGGCGTCAGGGACCCGGTGAAGAATTGCCTCCAGGGCATCTTCGAGGGCGGACGATAGCATCAGATATTATTTGCATCTTTCCCGTCTTAGCGATTTGGATAGATCCAAGTTACAGAGGGGGCACCGTCATACATTTGTTCTTCTGTGCCTGTACTGTAATCACATGCACGGGATAAACCGGGAAGTGGCTGCGCAGCTCAGGTTGATGGGCGATCTTCTGGAGATTCTCGGAGAGGAATCCTTTAAAATACGTGCATATTACCGTGCCGCAGACAGCGTTGACCGGCTTGAGAAACCGGTTCCTGAGATGGACGAGGCAGAACTGCGCACCCTTCCCGGCATCGGGGTCAATATTGCCGGAAAAATTGTTGAATATACGCGCACAGGTGTCATTCATGAGCTTGAAGAAATAGCGTCCTCGGTGCCTGCAACACTTGTGGAACTCCTTGATCTTGAAGGCGTTGGTCCGAAAACCGTGCATACATTATGGAAACGGATGCACATTGACAGTGTCGAGGCGCTTGAATCGGCAGCCAAAAACCGGCGTCTTCGTTCACTTCGCGGATTCGGTGCTAAGAAGGAAGAGGCGATACTCAGGGCGATTGGACGGAGGCGGCGCGATACCGGGCGCATGACCCGTCTTGAGGCGGAGGCCGTCATCGCACGGCTTGCACCGTTTTTTTCGGAAACATCCTTTACCATCGCCGGGAGTTACCGCCGCGGTGCAAGCACAATCGGTGATATCGATATTGTCACAACCGAACCCGTGGAGCGCGTCACCCCCAAGATCAGGAGCGTAGCGGATGAGGTACTGGATGAAGGCGATCGGCGTATATCGCTAAGGACCGGTGGAAGGCGTGTGGATATCCGTTTCACGGGACAGGGAAATGCCGGGACAATGCTCCTGTACCTGACCGGTTCGCAACAGTTTAATATCAGGATGCGGGAAATCGCCCTCGAAAGAGGGCTGAAACTGAACGAGTACGGAGTCACGGAGCGTGAGAATGGCACGATCCACTCATTTCCTGATGAAGCATCCGTTTTTTCATTTCTCGGCATGGCGTTTATTCCGCCGGAACTAAGAGAGGATCATGGTGAGATTAAGCTGGCACTCTCACATGCCCTCCCGACACTTCTTACTGCGGCGGATGTAAAAGGCGATCTTCATGTGCATTCGTCCTGGAGTGACGGTTCCATGTCGATTGAACAGATCGCCCGGCTTGGTGAGGAAATCGGGTACGAATACATCGCATGCACGGATCACTCGGCAAGCCTCGGGGTTGCCCACGGTGTTGATCGCGAAGACCTCAGGCGCCAACAGCAGGAAATCGAACGGATAAACCGTAAAACGGAGTGCGCTGTCCTTGCAGGAGTTGAGGTTGATATTCTGGGAGACGGAAACCTCGCCCTCCCTGATGCCGTATTGGGAGACTGTGAACTTGTTATCGCCTCTGTTCACTCCGGCTTCAACCAGAGTGAAGATGTGATAACCCGGCGGCTTCTCTCTGCCATCCATAATGATCACGTCGATATCATCGGACATCCCACAGGGAGGCTTCTCGGGAAACGCATGCCCTATGCTGTCGATGTGGAACGGATCATCGATGCGGCCGCAGACACCGGTACCGCACTTGAAATAAATGCATCACCATATCGCCTCGATCTGGATGATATTTATGTAAGGCGAGCACACAAACATGGAGCTATTCTTGCAATCGGTACTGATGCACACCACAGGGAGGATGCCGCTGTCATGAGGCACGGCATCGCAATTGCGCGGCGCGGGTGGTGTGCAAAGTCGGATGTACTGAATACACGACCATTGAAGGATCTTCGGGAGTGGACAGGATGATACACCGTTTTTATGAATGGCATCTGACCCGGAAACTCATGACATTGCCTGAAAAAATCTGTTTTATGATAGCAGAACAGGATATGGAGGACGTACCGGAAAAGATATGTGAGGTCACGTCATGGTGCCGCGATCTCTCCATCAACTCGGTTATCTTCCATATCAGTACTTCCCGTCCCACAATTTCTGAAAACTATCTGGATGAAATTCGAATTCTGGCGACCATCGCCCATCTTACGCTCCTGTACGGAGATATGAAGGAAGTGCTGGGAACAGGCATCGATGTGACGGTTGCGGTCGGCCTCTCCGGGCGTGAGGAGATAACTCGATGCATCCGGAGCATGGGGCATGCACACGTGGATCCGGATACGGTGACCGAGGAGATGATCGAGTCGTATCTTACATTTCCGTACGAACCCGATCTTGTCATAAAAACAGGAGGCGACCATCTGACAGACTTCCTGATCTGGCAGTCCGTCTACTCGGAACTCTTCTTTTCGGATGTTAACTGGAACTATTTCAGAAAAGTGGATTTCCTGCGGGCACTGAGAGATTATCAGTTCCGCAAGCGCAGGTTCGGCAAGTGATTGCCGGGCTGTATACGCTGGTCATACACCCGGATAGCCCGGAGGAGATCAATTTTCCGGAATAACGGCCAGTAGGGGGCGGCGAAATAAACCGCCGATTCATTGCCGTTTGCCAGCCACGGGAGAAAATTGGATGTACGTTTCTCATTTCCGGTCCGTAAAATCAGATCCACGGGAGGAAGCTGTAATCCGCCGTGCAGGTGCCGACCGACTACCACGGAGTCAATGTTATCGGGATTGAGCAGACCCTGCCGGACTTCACGGAGTATTGACCGTGTGGCATGGAGGATCTCGTTTCTGCCCCCGTAGGCGAGGGCGACATTCAGGAAAAACGTGTCATACTCTGCCGTTGACGCTTCAGCCCTCTCGATGGATGCAAGTAAATCCGGGGGGAGGAGTGTTCGATCTCCGACGACCTGAAACCGAATCCGCTGCGTGTGGATCCGTTCATCCGTCGTTACTTTTTCAAACATCTCCTTAAAAAGGTTGAACAGCTCCTGCAGTTCGGTCTGATCGCGTTTGAAATTTTCTGTCGAAAAGGAATAGAGCGTAATGTGCCGTATTCCGAGTTCATGGCACCAGGCGAGCATCTTCTCGGTCGTCCGTGCACCCGCCCGGTGCCCGAAACCCGTATCCCTGCCAAAAATTTCCGCAAAACGCCGGTTGCCATCCTGAATCACTGCAATGTGGGTGGGAATGTGTGCTATCTGCCGTACCAGCCATTTCTCGTACAATCCCTCAACAATACTTCTGAGGCTCACAGGGGCATCACCTCCACCACCATGCCGCCGTTCGGATAGCGTTCAACGATGTACTTTTTTCCGGGTATTGACTCCCGCTCCCCGGCGAGCACCCACCAGGCAATCTCGATATGATCTCCGCAGACATCGAACATTCCGGGATCAATGCCGGGCAGGGGAATGGCAGGTTCTATGACGCCGTAGACAACTGTTCCGTCCTCGGTGATTTCATCAAACGGACGGGCGGTATTCTGTGCGATGCGCTTGAGGCGTTCCCGAAGCTGGACAGAATCCTTGAACGCTGAGGAACACCAGCGGACGCGAGGGTCACGGCGGATCGTCCGGGCCCATTCCGCTGCACCACGGACGGCGTTATGAAAGTTGTCCTCAAACTCCATTCCTTTTTGCCGCATTGCGTCCGCATTGGTTTCACTCCATTCCAGTTCGTTAATATTGAGAAAATCCAGCAGGGGCAGTACGGGCTCGAGATCGGAGAGATGCGGGAGTGAGGGGACTTCGATTCCAACGGCAAACCCGAGATCGCGGGCATCTTCTATCGCCCGGGTAAATTCACTTTTCATTATCACCGGCCAGATTTCCTGTGGCGGATGGAACCGTATCTCATCAACAATTCCCCGAAGGCGTTCAAGTTCTTCCCGCGTGAGAGCGATACCGGTGTAGAGGTGAATGTGGTGCTCCGCCCCGAAGTGCTGCTTCAGCCGGGTACAGTAGTCGATAACCCGGTCAGGAACAATCATCGGCTCCCCCCCGGTCACTCCTGTCCCAAGAGCATCCATCGTTTCGGCTATCTCGATCATTTCATCGGGGGACGAGATCTGCTGCTCGTTTGCATACGGAGCATCCCGGCCACGGCGCTCCGTTGAGATGGGGCAGTACCAGCAGTCCCGCATGCATCTCCCCGTAATGAAAAGCACCATCTTCGCGCCTTCCCGACAGAGTATGCACCCTTTACTCAGCACTTTCACTCACCGTTTCTAAAAGACGGTTTATAACAAACTGTTTTCCCAGCGCTTCAAGGAAGAATCCGAGCCTCGGACCCCGCTTCTGGCCGAGCAGGGCGATGTAGAGTGCCGTGAATATTTTTTTCGGGTTGATCCCCGTCTCTTCCCCAACCGCATACACTGCGTTGTGCAGATGCTCGGCATGCCATTCCGGAAGTGTTGCGAATGCGGAAAGGACGGCTTCGACAGCAATACGCTCCTCCCCGGAATACCCGTGGACCGCGGGGGGGAGAGTCTTCTGAACACTGAATTTCACCATATCGGGAGCGTAGCGATCGAGCCAGATCCGGGCACGCATTGCCTGCCGGGTTACGACGGCCCGGTCGTCCGTATTGTACCCGCTGCGCTCCAATATCGGAAACACACCTTCGATATCGTGTGCAATCTGCACGACAGTGACCATATGCCTGAAGGGTATGGAATCCGTGCTGGTTGAGATGCGTGAGAGTTCGTATTCACGCGATTCAGCTGATTGTGCGATTCGGTCGAATTCGTCAATGAGAGTCAGGAGCCCCATGCCCGGATCAAAATCTATAGCCTTTTCGGGACGGGACCGGGCAATGAGGTACCGCAGCACATCGGGAGGAACGATATCGAGCATGGCATTGATAGTGATCGCAACCCCCGTGGAGGAAGCCATGGCCCCCCGCCCTTTCAGACTGATCCACTCGTACATAACGGGAAACGGAGCCGTCGCGTGAAAGATTGATGCAACGATCTCCTTTCCCGTGTCATAGGACCCTCCCGCGGCCGCATGGTCTTTTCCAAACGGTTCGACCGTCACGCCGAGATGGGCCCAGCGCATGGGCCAGTCCACTCTCCAGACAAGTTTCCCTTCGCCGCGCGAATAGTCCGAAATTCCTTCCCATCCACATTCACAGACATAGCGGACGGTATGCCGTGCGGGATCGTGATCGATAACGGGGACATTCACAATCCTGCCGCATTTACTGCAAATCGGATAGTAGGGTGACCAGTCGGACGGGAGTGTCCGTCCTGATACGCGCTCGAGTATTTCCTTGATTTCACTGCGGTGTTCAAGGACCGTTCGGATCTCTTCCCTGTAGGCGCCGCTCCGGTACTGGGCGCTTGCCCTGATAACTTTCGGCCGAACGTCGAGTTCGGTGAGCGCATCCAGAAACGGGCGCAGGAAATGCTCCGCATAGTTGGCGCAATCCCCACACGGGCATGGAATATCACAGAGCGGCCTGCCGATAAAGGCTTCATAGTCTTTCGAAAGAAACGGATACACTTTTCGCAGAGGATCGAAATCATCTGCAACATAAATGAGCTCCGCTTCAAGGCGATTGTCGCGCATCGCCTTGAACACCAGATCGCCGGTAATCACTTCACGCATGTTCCCGATATGAATCGGTCCTGACGGTGTGATTCCGGTCGCAACACGGTGAGCGATGTCCTGCCGGACATTCGCTGCATAAACATCAGCCCAGTGAATCCTTTCACTCACGCAATCACCATTGCTGTCTGCATTGGGTTATGGTTTGATCGTCCAGCATTAACAATATGTAGGATGGAGCATTTTCCCCAAACCGGCGGCATGCCCCACGGATGACGGATGTGAGGCCGCGGTGGTGTACCACCGAAAAAAAGAGCTACCT
>LKUD01000094.1 GCA_001412355.1 Methanoculleus sp. SDB | reverse complement strand
ACCTTATTCGGCCTGATATCGATGGATACGTCAATCAGGGCCTGTTTGTCCCCATAATAGAGATTCAGGCCGCGAGTGTCGATAATTGCGCCGTTTTCCCGCATGTTTTTCACCATTGTACTGTTTTCTGGTAGTGCATTCGTATGACTATCGCAACAAGATATACTCCGATTACAAGGAGCAGGAGGACCAGTGCCGTCCCATACTGGTTTTGCCCGGCACCGGGGACGTTCGTCGAGAGGATGAACAGGTGGTAGGGAAGGGCCATGACCGGATCCGACAGGGATTCCGGTAAAAAGCGCCGTGAGAAGACGACAGCCGTAAAGAGAATCGGTGCGGTCTCTCCCGCCGCTCTCCCGATAGAAAGGATGGTGCCGGTCAGGATGCCCGGTACGGCGGGAGGAAGAACCACACGCCGTATCGTCTGCCATTTTGTCGCTCCGAGCGCGAAGCTCCCTTCGCGGAGTGACGGGGGAACACTTCTGAGAGCCTCCTCCGTGGTGCGGATAATCGTCGGAAGCACCATCAGCCCCAGCGTGATCACGCCGGCAAGAAGGGATACGCCGAAGCCCAGAAAGAGCACCAGGAAGGCAAACCCGAACAGGCCGAATACGATGGAGGGCGTACCGTTCAGGAGATCGACACCGGAGCGGATGATCTTTGTGAGATGTCCTTCCTTCGTGTACTCGGTCAGGTACAGTGCGGCACCCATGCCGATGGGGAGGGCGAACAGGATCGCACCCGTCACGAGATACAGCGTCCCGACGATCGCGGGGAAGATACCCCCTTCGCGTCCCAGGTTCCGGGGCGGCTGCGTGAGAAACTCCCAGGAGAGCGCCGGAATGCCGTGTGCAACGATATCGAAGAGAATGATGCCGAGGATGCTGAGCACGGTGATAATCGAAAGGCCGATCAGTCCGAATGCAATCCGCTGGGAATGCTGCGGCGATATCCGCTCTTTCACGACATACGCTGCCCCCGCTACGCCGATGAGTGCCAGCGCCGCAAGAGGCCCGGCGGACGGCACAAGGAGAACGGCCAGAAGCGCCACCGCAAAAAGACCCGCCGGACGCCTGAGCCGGTCGGCAGTGTCGGGAGAGAGGATGCGGCGGCGCGGCCGCACCGATGCCGCATTCTCCTCCCGCAGCCGCTCCATGATGAGCATCGCACCGACATTGACGATGAGGGTGATGACGAGCAGCACCACCGCAACCCCGAACAGCGCATGATAATGCGGACTCCCCACGGCAACCTCGCCCATCTCGATGCCGAGCGTCCCGGTGAGCGTCCTCACCGGCGAGAGTATGTTTGTGATCGGGTCGGGAATAAGAGCCGCATTGCCGGTGACCATCATCACCGCCATCGTCTCCCCGATAGCCCGGCCCATGCCGAGGATGAGGGCGGCGGTGATGCCGGACAGGGCGGACGGCGCAATCACACGGTGTATTGTCTGCCAGTGGGTCGCCCCGACCGCCAGCGAGCCTTCCCTGAATTCGCGGGGCACCGCACGGATCGCATCCTCCGAAACGCTGATGATGGTCGGAAGCGCCATCACGCCGAGGAGGAGGGATCCGGCAAGCCAGCACTCGCCGCTCGGAACATCAAACCCGATCCTGATCCAGTTTGTCAGCACGATCAGGCCGAAAAAACCAAAGACCACGGAGGGAATCCCCGCGAGAAGTTCGATTGCGGGTTTGACCACTGCTTTGACCCGGGGCGGTGCCAGTTCGGAGATATAGAGAGCGCTTCCGATGCCCAGCGGCGTGGCGAAGAGCATGGCGCCTGCGGTCACCAGCACCGTGCCGGCGATGAGAGAGAACGTCCCGTAGAGGGAAGGCGATCCGGTCGGTTTCCAGACGTCCCCGAGGAGGAATGCTCCGGGGCCTGCCGATTCGAAAATCGGCCAGGCATCTCTCGCGAGGAAATACAGGATGAAGAAGACGGTAACGACCGCACATATGGCGGTGAGAAACCACAATCCCCTGATAAGGGCCTCCCTGAGACCCGCACCTTTCCCCGAACGGGGTAAAAGCACGTTCAATGGCTCTTTTTTTTGACAATCAGGCATTTGATCGAACATACTGGGGTACGGTGAAAATGGCCTGCAGGGGTGTGACCCCCTGCAGCCCGTGTGGCGCACCACGGAGTGGTACATCCGGATTCTGCAGGTTATTCATGCGAGGGGCACGAAGCCCTCATCGGCAACAATCCGACGGCCTTCCTCACTCCGGATAAAGGTGATAAAGGATGCGGCAATCCCGGTTGCCTCGCCGTCGGTGAACATCATCAGGTCACGGGAGATCGGATAGGTTCCGGCGATGACGTTTCCCACCGTCGGATCGACGAGCGTGCCGTCGACATCGATCGAAACGCCCTTCACCGTCCCGTCAACATAGCCGAGACCGACGTAGCCGATCGCTCCGGGTGTGCCGGTAATGGTCTGCTGGACCGCACCGTTGGAGTTCTTCTCGAGCATGGTCGCGACACACTCCTGCTTGTCCATCACGAGCTCCTCGAAGGATCCCCGGGTGCCCGACGCACTGTCACGGCCCACCACGACGATCTCGGCGTCACTGCCGCCGACCTCGTTCCAGTTCGTAATCTCGCCGGTGTAGATCCGGCGCACCTGTTCGACCGTCAGGCTCTCCACGGTGTTTCCGGGATTGACGATCATGGCGATGCCGTCCCGGGCAACCACATGCTGCACCAGACCGGGGTACTTTTCCTTCTCGGCGTCCTTGAGGTCGCGGGACGACATGCCGATATCGGCAGTGCCCTCACCCACCGCCTGCACGCCGACGCTGGAACCGCCGCCACTCACCTGGATGTCGGCAGCGGGATTTGCGTCCATGAATGCTTCCGCCGCCTTTTCGGCGATGGGGAGCACGGTCGTGGATCCGGTCACACTGAGCCGTGCGGCTGCGGTCGGCACGGGGGTGGCGTCTCCGGCATCGCCGCCGACGCACCCCCCCAGGAATGTTGCACAGAGAATACAGAGGGCCACCCCGGCGGTGAGCCCGATCGTGTGGAATCGTTTCATGGCTGAGAGATCACCACAGATCACTTTTCATGCACCGGATATAATCTTCACCGACTGATTATATATAACGACTTTATTTTATATAGTTGAATATACTTACATATGTTCTATATAGTTGTACAGCCAAATACTGGTGATGGATATCAGGAAAGTGCAGATCAGCGGCGGATCGTCCTATATCGTTTCCCTCCCGAAGGAATGGGTAATCACGTCAAAAATCAAAAAGAACGATCCCGTGGGCGTTTTCACCCAGGCCGACGGAACGCTGCTCATCACGCCGAATATCAGCAGCGAACCGGTCTCCCGTATGAAGGACTTCGAGATCAGCTCCTCGACCGATGAGACGTTTCTGCTCAGAAACCTCATCAGCGCCTATATCGCCGGCTACACGACGATACGCATCCGGGCCCGCGCCCGGCTCCCCCCGTTTGCCGTGCTGCTGGTCCGGGATTTTACCAACATGGCCATCGGCCAGGAGGTCGTGGAGGAGACGGAAACGGCGATTGTGATAAAAGACCTCCTCAATCCGGCAGAGATGCCGTTTGAAAGCACTATCCGCCGCATGTCGGTCATCGTCCGGGGGATGCAGGAAGATGCGGCGGGCGCACTGGAGACGCACGACACCGGGCTTGCCGACAGCGTGATCTCGCGCGATACCGAAGTCGACCGCCTCCACTGGCTGATTGCACGGCAGAACAACCTGCTCGTGACGGATCCCAATCTGGCACGGCGTATGGGAATCACAATCCGGCAGGCCCAGCATTATTTTATGGTCAGCCGGATTATCGAGCGTATCGGGGACCATGCCACCCGTATTGCCCGAAACACCGAACTTCTTACCGGAAATTCGATTGATCCCTCGTTTGTCCGTGAGATCAGCACCACAAACAGCGCTTCGCTGGATCTCTTCCGGCGCAGTATGAACGTCTTCTTTGAGGGGGACATACCCGCCGCAAACGATACCATCACCCTGCTCGGGGCCTTTGAATCCGTATGCAATGCGATCAGCACGAGCGCTCTTTCCTGCGAGCCGGAAGTCGCCATTCCCATCGTCCACATTGCCGACAGCATCCGGCGCGTCGGGGAATATTCCGCCGATATCTGCGAAAACGTGATGAACTTCGTCATCGGGGAATGACGGGGTCTCCGGACTCCTCTTCGCTATTCCGGAGGAGCAGGACCGAACGGTTCGAGATGACGAGGATGTTCTCCGGATCGATGACCAGAGCTGCGTCAAACGCGGCAAGCCCTTCGCGGTACCTCTTCATATCCCGGAGAGTGCAGCCCTTGTTGTTGAGCGTCATGACGTGATCGGGCACCACCCGGAGGATATGATCATAGAGTGACAGTGCCGCCGTGACCTCGCCCTGATCGGCAAGCACGGTTGCCATGTTGCACGCGAAGGAGACGAGCGTCGGGTCATGGCTGACCGCCGCGCCGAACTCCTCCGCCGCTTCCGCGAAGCGCCCGAGCCCGAGCAGCAGGGATCCGCGGTTGACACGGAGGGCCGCCCAGCCGGGGGCGGCGGCGACGGCGCGGTCATACGCTTCCAGCGCTTCGCGGGAGCGGCCGTTCGCGGCGAACAGGTTTCCGAGCAGGGCCAGCACCATGGCGTTCTCCGGATCGTCCTCGAGCGCCGCCCTGCAGGCACGGATTGCGTCGTCATCCCGGTGTAAGAGAACGAGGGTGCGGATCTTGTTTTTTAGGGCGCAATCGGCAAGCAGGGGATCCGCAGGCCCCGCGGCAAGCACCGCATCATATGCCTCGAGCGCTTCGTCATGGCGACCCAGTTCCGACAGGGCGTTCCCTTTTTTGTTCAGGGCGGGCAGGCACCGGGGATTCTTTGCCAGTGCCCGATCATAGGCGGCGATGGCATCGGCATACCGTCGTGCGGCAAAATGGCGGTCTCCCCGGCGGTCCCAGACGGCGGACGCCTCCTGCGGATCAGAAACGCTCATGCTGCTCTCTGTCTGGGAAACCGACAGATAAATGTTGTGAAAAGCGGGAGCGGGGAGGCCTACCCCTGCGGCGCATCCCATGATTTCCGGTCAAGGGCGGTTCCGACCGCCCGGAACGCATCTTCCAGCTCGGAAAAATTGGGGATATGGGCGGTGCGCAGGATTCTGATGCCCACCCGCATGCCCTCCCCCCCGAGAAGGCACCCGACAATCACCTTGTGCGTGTTTTTCGAAAACCGGACAATCTCCTGCGCAAGATGGGCGGCATCGATCGTCACGGACGGAACCGAGATGACAAAACAGACATCCCACCTGTCCTGGTGCCGGATCAGGATGTCGAAGATACGGGCGTACCGGTCGACGCCGGCATCACCGACCATATCCAGCGGATTGCCCCGGCTCCACCCCGGCGGCAGAACGGCGTCGAATTCGGCAATCATCGCATCCGAAAAGGTGATGCACTCGATCCCGTTTTCTTCCGCATAATCGGATGACAGCACGGCAAATCCGCCGGCACTGGTGATGATCACCGCACGCGATCCCCGGGGATACCCCTCCGAGGCGAGCAGTCCCGCGACTTCAAAGGCATCCCTGAGCGAATGTGCGGAAATCACGCCTGCCTGCCGGAACGCCGCCTGGTACACCTCGTACGAACCGGCGAGCGATCCGGTATGGGATGACGCGGCCTTCCGCCCCCGTGCCGATGAACCCGACTTGATGGCGACGATCGGCTTTCTCCCGGAGAGGGCGCGGGCGAAGGAGAGGAACTGCCTGCCGTTCTTGATCTCCTCCACGTAGAGGATGATCGCTTTGGTGTCGGGATCCTCCTCTGCAAACTGCAGAAAGTCCTCGAATTCGAGATCCGCCTGGTTTCCCACGCTGATAACCGCAGAAATGCCGATGTCCTCGGCGAGGCTCCAGTCGACGACCGTCGTGATGACGGCGCCGCTCTGGGATATGAACGCGATGGGGCCGGGACGGGGCGCCGAGGGATCGAAGGTCGCGTTCAGCCCGCGGTGCGGCAGCATGATGCCGAGGCAGTTCGGGCCGATGACCCGGACACCGTACCTGCGGGCGTTGTCCATGATCTGCGCCTCCAGCACCGCACCCTCACCGCCGGTCTCCCTGAATCCGGCGGTGATGATGACCGCAAGGCGCACGCCCGCCCGGCCGGCCTCCTCGATCACCCCGGGAACCAGCGCGGCCGGCACGGCGATCACGACCATATCCACCTTTTCGGGCAGATCGGCAAGCGACGGATAGACCGTTCTCCCGAGCAGCGTTGCTGCGTGCGGGTTGACCGGGTAGACGGTGCCGTCAAAGGAAAGAAGGTTTCGAAACACGGCGTACCCGATCTTGTTCGGGTTGGTGGACGCCCCGACAAGGGCGATCGACGAGGGGTAAAAGACCGACGTATCGGTTTCCCGTTTTGTTCCGGCCCCGCATGCCGCGTCGCCGCACGGCCCGGTGATGAACCGTGCATCGACCGCACATCCCCCCGATTCGTACAGCACGAGGGGATTGATGTCGAATTCGACCAGATCGTCACGTTCGAGGAACATCTCCGCAATCCGGGAGAGCATATCGAGCAGGGCCGCCTCATCGCGGGGCGCTTCACCGCGGAATCCGGCGATCAGCGGATAGCCGCGGATGCTCTGCACCATGTCCGCATAGTCGCCGTCTTCGAGCGGAAGAACCCGGATGGCCACGTCGCGGACAAGCTCCACGAGCGTTCCGCCGAGCCCGAACGTCAGCACCTTGCCGAATGCCGGATCGATCTTCCCCCCGACAATCAGTTCCAGTCCCGGAGGCATGTGCCGCTCGACGATAACGCCCTGCACGAGAGCATCCGGCGCTGCGGCCGCTATCCGGTCCATCATGCCGGCATATGCCTCCCTGAGGGTTTTTTCGTCGCCGATACCGGTCACGACACCGCCGGCATCGCTCTTATGCACGATATCGGGGGAGACGACCTTGATGACCACCGGATACCCGACCGCCGCTGCGGCTGACACCGCATCCGCTTCGCCGGTGACAACCCGGTGCGGGGGTACCGGAATGCCATACCGCCCGAGCAGGGCATATCCTTCCGGTTCTGTCAGCATTCTTTGTTCCTGCACGAAAACACCGCCGATAAACTCCCCGTCTGAAACAACACAACGACACCCGACCATATAACAGTTACACCGGGGGGCACGCATCCCGCACGATGACGGGCGTGCGGTTCCCCGTCGTCTCCGCCCGGCGGATCATCTCCGCCAGCAGGGCGAGGGAGACCGGGCGGTAGCCGACGACTTCGGCACTGACGTTGATGCGCCGGGTGTGCGGGTCGAAGAACGGGTGCGTTTTCAGCCGGTTGTTGTGGGTATGCCCGTGCACCGTCCACCCGGCAAACGTATCGGGCGCTTTTTTCGGATCATGGACCAGCAGGAAATCGACGCCCCCGTACGTCAGGCGGAGAGAATCGACGGCATCCCCGATGCCGGCGTCATGATTCCCGCGAATAAAGGTCACCCGCCCGGAAAGCAGTTTTTTCTGGTCCCGCACCGGTGCACCCCGGCGGTTGTAGCTCAGGTCGCCCACGAAAAACACCCGGTCCGCGGGCTTCACGGTCGCCGTCCAGTTGTTCGCCAGAACGGCGTCCATTTCGTCGGTATCGGAAAAACAGAACGGCCGGGCGCAGTAGTGGATGATGTTTGCGTGGCCGAGGTGGAGATCGCTGATCACGAATACCTGATGGCCGGAGGCATGGGCGGGTGCCGTGAGTTCGAGGCCCCGCTCGCGGCGGTACGTCTGCAGGGTTGCCTGCCACCGCAGGCGGTCGTCCGCTTCGGCGGGCGAGAGCCAGGAGGCCGTCGGCAGGTCGAAGGTCCGGATCACCGCACCGTCCCGCAGGAGGGCAACCCGGCAGATGTCGACCGGCAGGAGCACGGGGCGGATATGCCGGGGCCGGGCAATCCTGCGGGGGAGCAGCGCAGAGAGCAGGCGCTCGAACAGGCCCGGACGCTCCCCGAGCCCCGCCCAGATCTCCCGCATGAGCCCCGTGTCCGGAACGCGTGCGACAGGGACGGCGACGGGCCCGGCCGGAGCGCCGGACGCAACCGTATCGAGCGCCGCCCGCAGATCCCGCAGAAACCGTTCCGACTCCCCGGCGAACGACACCCCGATCCCGAGCGTCGTGCCGCCCGGCGACCGGTCCCGGACCCACCCCTCCAGCACGACGGAGAGCCACCGGTGCGTCCCGCAGGCGCCGGCAACCGCGGAGCAGAGATCCTCCTCCGTGCTGCCCGGTGCGAGGAGCAGCCCGGCAACGACCGGAATGGCGCCATCCTCCGGGGCGGGTGCGACGCCATAGACCGCAGCCACCTGCCCGATCGTATCCCGCAGCCGCCACGCCGCATAGCCGGGCTCCAGCCGGATGGCATACTCGTCGCTCACGTAGCAGTGCATTGGCGGTGATGCCCTTTAGCCTCATCGAAAGGGCGGGCGGAAGGCGTACGCGATCTCCTCCCATGCACGGTCCAGAAGGCCCCGGTAATAGGACAGGTCGAAGGAACCCGCATCCCATGCGGGGTCCGCCACCAGCCGCGACGCATCGCGCACCACGTAGGCGATCTCCATTCCCGGGACAGGCGGCACGCCGTGATCCCGGAATGCCCGGACAGCAGCCGCCTCGAGACATGCCCGGCGGTAGTCGGTGCGGCTGATGCGCCGGCGTATCGCGAGATCGGCGGGATCGGCACCGGAAAGCCCGTCGCGGTACCGGCGGTACACGGCACGCACCCGCTCCTCGCAGAGGGAGAGCTCCGCGGGCGTCTCCGCCTCCCCCGTCACCGCAAGGAGGTCGCGCTGCATGGCGACGATATACGGGGGTGCGTCGCGCCTGCGGGCGGCGATCCCCCGGACTTTGACGGTGCCGTCGGAAAGCCTCCCGAAGTAGCGGTTGTAGGCGCCGCTGCCGTCCGCCTGCGGGAGAAACACGAGCCAGGTGTAGTCCTCGCGCTCGAGCGGCAGTCCCGATTCGCGCTCGATGCGCTCCTGAAGGGCCCGGACGCCCTCCCCCTGCACCCAGAGGCAGTCGACGATGCCGTGGAGCACCGAAAACCCCATATCCTCCGCGGCCTCTTTCGCGGAAAGCAGGATGTCACGCGATATCCCGGTGATGCGCTCGTGCATCTCGATGCTCCCGAACTTTGCGTTTTTATACCCGGTATACCCGAAGCAGGTCACCAGCATCCATTTCAGCACGCTGTCGATCCCGGCATACGCGGGGTCGCCTTTCTTCAGGCGCTTCGTCGAAATCCGGAGATCGAGCAGCGGCCCAAGCGCTTCCGCAAGAAAACCGCGCCGTTCCGGATCCCGGATGGTCTCGGGGGAGAGGTTGTACCGCACGATGACAGACGGGTAGAGCGAGGTGAAATCAAGCTGCGACGTCCTGCCGTACACCCCGGGTTCGGGCTGAAACATCATCCCGCCGCGATCCGCCGCCCGGAGCGAACCGCACCGGCGGACCCGCTCGGGATCGCTCTTCCGGAACGGGACCGCGATGCCGCGCCGCACCGCTTCGTAGATCTCGTAGGAGGAAACAAGCGTTCCGGGCGTGAACCGCGAGGTAAGGTTCGGCGAGAGGCCGGTGAGGCGTGCCGCCGTGCAGACGCCGGCAAGTCCGCCTTCCCGGTAGACGAAACTCTCCTCCGTGTCGATGAGGATGCGCCCCTCGGGGATGAGCGCCGCCTCGCGGAACTCCCGGCGCCCGTAGCTCCAGTAGGACCGTGAACCGAGGCGCCGGTACCTTTCGCTCCGGGAAAAGGGCATCTCAAGGCCGTACCCGGACGCCTTCTTCGCGATTACCTGCATCCACGCATCCGCGTGGGGAACGAGGATCACGTCCGGGTCCGTCGCCTCCACGAGGGAGAAGAGGTCCGCGAGAACCGTCCGTTCGCTTCCGGACAGGGTTCTGCCGTCCACGCTCGCGGCGGTGACGGCCGGATCGCGGTACGGCATCCCCGGCAGGCGGATCTCCGTCACCGCACAGGGACTGTCGATATCGGGGGAGAACCGGGATTCGCCCTCCCGGGCACAGGGAAAGAGACCCCGCCGTGCGAAGTACCGCTGCTCCGTCCGCACGTCGACGTTGTAGAGCGAGACCTGCCCCCGCGTCTGCCGCTCGATCGCCTCGGCGACCTTTCTGTCCGCCGCGACACGGTACCCGTCCACCGGGCCGTAAAGGGTCTCGAACGTGCACTCCGCGGCACCGTACCGGTCGCCGAGCTCCGCGAGCATCTCCCAGTGCAAATCCGGATCGGGGAGGGAGAGGCAGAAGGACGGCGGGCATTCCTCGCGCCTGTGCCGGACACGGCCCCCCTCCCGGCTCCAGAGGTCCACGCAGTCACCACCGGTGACGTCGAATATCCATGATTCCGCCATCGTGCACCTCAGAATCCTTCCAGCGTCGTCTGGGTGCCGGCCCCCTGCGGCCCGGCATGCCGGTGCCGCATCGCCGGGGGTGTCCCGGGATCGGGGGGGCGGACATACACCACCCGGGCGGCCCGTGCCGACATCGTCCGGAGCACGGGATCGAGGGTGCGGGCGAGCACGATCACCGTCGCAGCCTGTGCGAGATCGATGCACGCATGCGCGACCTGCCCGGCGAGATCGGGGGCGTCGTCATACAGGGTGGCGTCGTGCTCGATGATGACGAGGTGTTCGTCCGCCTCCCCGAGAATGGTCAGGAGCTGGTGCACGGTGAACGCCCGCCGGATCCCGAAGTCGGGGCACTGCCGGTCGATGCGGCTGAGAAACCGCGAGTAGTTCCCGCAGACATACAGCACCCAGAGCCGTTCGCGCCGCCGCAGCTGCCGCTCAACCGCGTCGAGCAGCATCGCATCCGGCGCGATGAGCAGGGAGAAGGTTCCCCCGGGAACGAAGAACGACGGGGCCAGCTCGAACATACCCACCGGGTGGGCGGAGGCAGTGCAAAAAGGCGGTGAAGGCGGGGGGTGAAAATGACCGCCATACCCACGGGCGATGAGGAAGAGAGGTCAATCACTTTTACTGTACAAAAAAAGCTATTAAGCACATTTATGATACGAGAGCGACAAACACCCTACGTACAGGTAGTAGAATGACATTCCTGCTGAGTATCGATGACACCGACAATCTGCAGTCACGCGGAACCGGAAGGCTGGCGCGTTCGATTGCATCAGCGCTTGCGGACCATTACCCGATCAGCGGGGTGACGCGCCACCAGCTCTATGTCCACCCGGACATCCCCTTCACGTCGCACAACAGTTGTGCGGTCATCCATATCGAAACATCCGCCGCCGGTGCGGAGGCGGATATTTTCAGTTTCGCACGGTCGATGATGATGGATGATTTTATCGAGGGAAGCGATCCCGGGATTGCCGTCGCGCCGCTGGACAAACTCGGCCCTGCGGTTGTTGCGTTCGGCAGGGATGCGAAGCAGACCATACTGACCCGGCAGCACGCCAGAGATCTGGCAAAAAACTGTGATATCCGTCTTGAAGGGCTCGGGGGAACGGAAGACGGGGTCATCGGCGCCATGGCGGGCCTCGGCCTCGCACGGGCGGGAAACGACGGCAGGTTCCTGATGGCAGGGACCATCCGCGCCTGCAGAGGCACCTGCACCGCTGAAGAA
This sequence comes from Methanoculleus sp. SDB, assembly GCA_001412355.1. Lineage (NCBI taxonomy): Archaea > Methanobacteriati > Methanobacteriota > Methanomicrobia > Methanomicrobiales > Methanomicrobiaceae > Methanoculleus > Methanoculleus sp. SDB. The sequence continues at coordinate 5,684 of LKUD01000094.1, read as the reverse complement.
CTCTTCGCCGCCGGCATCGATGAAATCTGGACACTCGACGGAAAATCTGTCAAAGAGGGATTCATCTCTTCCCCGGAAGGCAAATCTGTCAAGCCCTGCCCTGTGAATGGCAGGATCGTCCTTTTCGTCAGGGAGACGGGGAGCACCTATCAGGCCGTGAAGCGGGACTGACACGGATTGTTGGGAAGCGAATCCCGGTCATTCTTTTTGGCATCCCGTTGAACGCACGGAAAAACAGCATCTTAATCACCGACAGGATGCTACAGTTCTGTCATGCCGGACGGCGCGGGCAAGAAAACAATCCTCCTTGTCGCATCTCTCGCCTCATTTCTCACGCCGTTCATGGGATCGTCCATCAACATCGCACTGCCGGCAATCGGTGCCGAACTGGGTGCGGACGCGGTGCTGCTCACCTGGGTGCCGACGGCATACCTTCTGGCCACCGCAATCTGCATCGTCCCCTTCGGCCGTCTCGCCGATATGTACGGCCGGACCCTGATTTTTTCTGCCGGCATCGTGGTCTACACCGTCGGATCCTTTTTTTCCGGAATTGCGATGAGCGTGGAGGTGCTGGTTGCCGCACGCATCGTGCAGGGCGTCGGCGCCGCGATGATTTACGGCACGGGTGTGGCGCTGATTACCTCCGCCTTTCCGAAGGAGGAGCGGGGATGGGCGATCGGGTATAACGTCGCCGCGGTCTATCTGGGACTCTCGCTCGGGCCGATCCTCGGGGGAGTGCTCACGCAGCAGTTCGGGTGGCGGAGCGTGTTCTATTTCAACGTGCCGCTCGGGCTCGTCATCATCGCGGTCGCCCTCACCCGGCTCGGTTCGGACCGGAAGAGCGGCGACGGCGAGCGTTTTGACGTCATCGGTTCGATCATCGTCGCCTGCATGCTCTTCTGCCTGATGTACGGCTTCTCCACCCTCCCGTCGGGCACCGGCATCGGGCTCGTCCTGCTCGGAATCCTCTTCGCCGCAGGGTTTGTCGCATGGGAGCGGCGCTTTCCGTATCCGGTGCTCGAGATATCGCTCTTCTCCCACAACCGGACCTTTGCCTACTCCAATGCGGCGGCCCTCATCAATTACAGCGCCACCTTCGCCGTCGGATTCCTCCTCAGCCTGTACCTGCAGTATATCAAGGGCTTTGATCCACAGGCGGCGGGGCTCGTGCTGATTGCCCAGCCGGTCGTCCAGACCCTGCTCTCGCCTGCGGCAGGCAGGTTTTCCGACCGGCTGGAGCCCCGGATCGTCGCATCCGCGGGGATGGCGCTGACCACCGCCGGGCTCGTGCTGCTGGCGTTCCTGACGGAGCAGACGGAGCTTTCCTGGATCATCGGAGCACAGATCGTGCTGGGAGCGGGATTTGCCCTTTTTTCCTCCCCGAACACCAACGCGGTCATGACTTCGGTGCACCCCCGCCAGTACGGCGTCGCGTCGGGAACGGTTGCCAGCATGCGGCTGGTCGGCATGATGTTTTCCATGGGGGTTGTCATGCTCACCTTTTCGGTACTGATCGGCAGGGTGACCATTACGCCGGACTATTACGCCCCCTTTGTGTCCAGCGTCCGCATCGCGTTTGCCATCTTCGCCCTGCTTTGTGCGGGAGGGGTGTACGCATCGGTTCAGCGGGGAAATATCCGGGTGCCCCGGGAATCCGGCGATAATCCGAAGGATTAAGTGCTCCCTCTCCCTCTTTTCATTCAGGTGGAGAATGACGGCCGTCCTTATCGTGTATTATTCGCTCTATGGCCACGTACACAAACTCGCACAGGCCGTTGCCGGGGGCGTACGGAACGGCGGCGCCACTCCCGTGCTCCGGCGTGTCTCCGAAACGCTGCCTCCCGAAGTCATCGAAAAGATGGGGGCGACCGCATTTCAACAGGAGTTTGCCCGTGTGCCGGTGTGCACCCGCCAGGACCTTATCACCGCCGATGCGGTGATCGTCGGGACCCCGACGCGGTTCGGGAACATGTGCGGGCAGATGCGCCAGTTCTTCGATGCGACCGGCGGCCTCTGGCAGGACAATGCTCTCGTGGGAAAGGTGGGAAGCGTGTTCACGAGCTCGGCGACGCAGCACGGCGGGCAGGAATCCACCATTCTCTCCACGCAGGTAACGCTGCTTCACCACGGCATGGTCCTCGCCGGCCTTCCGTATGCCTTTACGGGCCAGTCGCGCTGTGACGAGATCACCGGGTGTTCGCCCTACGGGGCCTCGACCATCGCAGGAGGCGACCGGTGGCCCACCGAGAACGAGCTTGCCGGGGCCCGGTGGCAGGGGCAGTACGTGGCCCTGCTCGCGGGGAAGCTCGCCCCGGGCAGGAAGGAGATGCTCAGTCGGCTGGGGCAGCACTGACACGGCCCGCAGTCGGGTAGCATCGTCTCACAGCAGTTTTGTCTCGGTGGTCGGGCGGGGGACCTTGACGACGAGCACCCGGAAGGCATCACCGCTCTCGTTGATCCAGCGGTGCGGGATCGTCGCGGGGCTCTCGACCAGGTGATCGGGCCCGACGGTCGCCCGCTCGTCGCCGATCTCGATAATCCCCGTGCCTTCCAGCACGTAGAAGAAGACATCGACCGGCGTGATGTGCTTTTTTAAGGCCTCGCCCGGCTGCAATGTGATGAGCACGGCGGTTGCATACTCCGTATCGTACACTTTCCGTGCATCCACATGATGGGGGTTCGGGCCGACGGGCACATCGGCAAGAGCGACAATCTTCATGAATGCCACCTGTCTGTTCTCGTAGTTATGCTTTCGCATCATCCCTTCCGGTAATTCGCGAGGCATTCGCGCATGCGTTTTTCTTCGCGGGCCGCCCGCTGTTCCGGCGTTGCCCGGCCGGATCCTGTGCCGGGCGATGTCGTGCGGGGGTCTCCGGGCTGGCCCCGACACTACCGTCCGCCACATGACGCCAGAACGCGAACCCGTAGCAGGGTGAGTAAAGAATTAACAGGGATTACACCAGAACATACCCAAACCTCCGGAGGAAAACGGCATCATGGAACGGTGGTCATCGGGGGCGGGATTTGTTCTCGCGGTGATCGGCTCGGCGGTGGGTATCGGCAACATCTGGCGGTTCCCGGCGGTGCTGGGCGAGAACGGCGGCGGAGCATATCTCATTCCCTACCTGATCGCGGTCTTCCTTTGCGCACTTCCCCTGATGATCTTCGAGCTCGCCCTCGGCCGCCACTTCCAGGGAACCATCGTCAGCGCCTTCCGGTCCGTGCGTCATCAGTTCCGGGTCTTCGGCTGGATAATCTGCGGGATTGTCTTCCTGATCCTCTCCTACTACCTTGTCATCGCCGGGTGGACGCTCGGCTACTTCTTCTTCTCCCTTTCCGGCGAACGCATCCCCTTTGCCGATTTTTCAGCCGGGTGGCTGCCGGTTCTCCTGTTCGCGGCAACAGCGCTTGCGGCCGGGATGGTGGTATCGGGCGGGGTCCGAAAAGGAATCGAACGCATTTCAACCCTCTTAATCCCCGTCTCAATCGGCACGCTCATCATCCTCGCCCTGTACTGCACCACCCTGCCCGGGTTCTCGCAGGGGATGGACTTCCTCTTCACCCCTGACGTTACGGTCCTCGGCAACCCCCTCCTCTGGGGTGCGGCCTTCGGGCAGGCATTCTTCTCCCTCTCGGTGGGGATGGGGATCCTGCTGACCTACGGGGCCTATGTCGACCAAAAGCAGGGGATCCCGGTTGCATCCCTGGTGATCACGCTCGCCGACCTGGGGGTCGCCCTCCTTTCCGGGATGGTCATCTTTCCGATCGTCTTCTCGTTCGGGCTCGCCCCTGCGGCCGGGGCGGAGCTGGCCTTCACCACCCTCCCGAAGGCCTTCGCGGTGATGCCCGGCGGCCGGGTGATCGCAGCTGCGTTTTTCCTCGTGCTCTTCTTCGCTGCGCTCACGTCCGCGATCTCCATGCTGGAAATGTCGGTGGCGGCGCTGCGGGAATCGTTCCTCTGGTCACGAAAGCGTGCCGCAGCGGTGCTCACCGGCGCCGTGCTGGTGACCGGCCTTCCCCCGGCCCTCTCCTACAGTGCGGCAGGTCTCACGTTCGACGGGATACCCGTGCTCGATTTTCTGGACGAGACCGTGGGGACGCTGGGCCTCCCGGTTGCCGCCATCCTCCTTTCGATCATCTTCACGTGGTTTCTTTCCTCCTCACGGGACCTGCTCGCCCGGGAAATCGGGAACGGGCTTGCACGGATCATCTATCCCCTGTGCACCTACATCATCCCGGCCGTGCTTATTGTGACGACCGGCGCCCGCCTCGCATCAGGCGTCGATTACCCGGGCCTCCGCAACCTTCCCGGGAGCGAGTTCATCGGGCCGCTGCTGCAGATCGAGGGGATCATCGTCATCATCCTCATCCTCCTGGCGGCGAGCATGGTGGCCTGCCGGTTCGGGCGGTGTCCGCTGGCCGGGCGTCTCCGTGCATGGAGGGGGAGAGGAAATTCCTGAACCGGAGATGGAAAGGTGGAGGGGGGTTTTGAAAGTGGTGGAGAATGTCAAACGAAAAAACATATCGGAGAGCAAATCGTTGATATTTCTATGGAATATGGTTTCCAAGAATTTGATTGGATATTCGAGAAAAATGATTACCGATTATTTATCACCGAGTAAATATGATTAGAAGGTTTAAAATTGATGATTTAGACACAGTAATGAAGATATGGCTTGAAACGAATATACAGGCTCACGATTTTACTAACCAGAGTTACTGGCAGGGCAATTATGCAATGGTGAAAGAGATGTTGCCTGCTTCAACACTCTTCGTTTACGAGGAGAGCGATAAAATCCAGGGATTTGTCGGGTTAATGGGAAATCATATTGCCGGAATATTTGTTGATGCACATAGTCAGTCCAACGGCATAGGAAAGGCTTTACTTGATTATGTCAAGGAGATCCGCTCTGAACTGTCATTGCACGTCTATAAAAAGAATGTTCGTGCGGTACAATTTTACCTGCGAGAAGATTTTGTCGTTTCACAAGAACAAATTGATGAACATACTGGCGAAGGAGAGCTTGTTCTGCATTGGACACCGTGAAGCAGCGTGAAATCCGGGACCATACGGATTTTTCATCATCTCGTGAAGGCCTGGAAACTCATTGGACAAAGGCCGGATTTGGAAGGATTGAAAATAGTGCCGTATTGTATGGTTACACTGATGAATGGCGGATCGCCTTCCCGTTCATACTGCCTTCGGTGAGTCCGGACACTTTCATCAGGCTGTACCATGATGGGCATACGGCAAACAATTTTTATTTTTTCGGCCGGGATTTCCCTGAATAATTATCTTTTCCACGATTGTCGAGCACCATTGCTTTGCATACTTCTATAATCGCTTCCACTAAGCGGAAAGACAGGGCAGCTCAGATGCTTCACCACGCAGGCGGGAAAAGGGCATGGGCCCGTTTTAGTGCTGCCGCCTCTCTCCGACGCAAGATTGCCGGGTTGCTCTTCCGGCTGGAGCCCGTGTCTTCAGCAGACTGTGACAGGAAGGAATCAACCATGCCAAAAACGAACAATTTTTGCCTAATCATTCTTGCAGTCGTGGCTCTTTTGAGCCTGACTGCCGGTATCGCTTCAGCAGCGACCTCGACGATGATCACCTATCAGGGGATGCTGAAAGACAGCAGCGGCAACCCGATCACCACCACCGGCGACATCGTGTTTTCGCTCTA